>NZ_WQNP01000104.1:0-24407 GCF_018783905.1 Ruminococcus sp. MCC718 | reverse complement strand
CTATTGAAACCGCCGTGTACCGAACGGTACGCACGGTGGTGTGAGAGGACGGCGGTTAGTCACCGCCTCCTACTCGATTGGATTTGTGACACGTTTTTTGCACAGAAGGAACTAAGCGAATGAAAAGCCAGTTTCCAGACCAAGGAGAAAGCTGGAAGATGTGGTTCAGTGGAGAAGATAGACTGAGAAAGGGAGCCAAAGGAGATGGAAGAACAAAAGCAGGCAGAGCGGCAATGGAATAAAATCCGCCGGGAGCGAATAAACATTTTGAAAGAGGCTCCATCAGAGGAGAATCTGTGGCAGGCAGTCATGGCATTTCAGGATTATCCATTCAAAACAGTAACGGGGCTGCCGTTTCAATATACACTGAAAGCAGGCAAAAACGGAGAATGGACAAAAGAGTTATGGATCGACCGCAGAGAAAAGAGCAAAAGTCTGTCGTGGAGCAGCGTGGTACTGGCATTTAAAAACAGCCGGAAAACAACAGAAGTCGTGGAACGGCCGAAAGCACTTGGAGATATCCGGGGGATTTCCTATATTTATCCGATCCTGTGGAGATTGGAGCTGATCAGGGTACCGGAGAAATTTGAAAAAAAGATGGCATGCGATGATTAAAAGAATGCAAAAGGGTAGATGAGGTTTCGGGCGGTCAGCCGGAAATGCTGTGATCGTCCTGAGAAGGATTCCTGTTTTCTAAAAACTGCCGGAGGCACCGCTCTGATCTGGCACCGACTAGGATACAGCAGTAGAGAATCAGAATATACAGGAAAAGAATCAAAATGCCGATAGTGATAAGAGTCAGTTTCATGGTATCATTGTCCTTTCTGAAAGTATAGTAAGCTGCGTTCGACCTGAACGCAAAGAGCATATATATCGTGTCTGAAGAGAGCTTTTTCTCTCGAACCATGTTAGTATAAGTATATGGAGATGCCAGGGAAAATATGTATCTGGTTATGAGCAAGTAACAAAGCGGATTGCGAATATCCGCTTGACAGATATAAAAGGAGAAATGGAAAATTTGATTGAATTATTAAAGAAAATCATAACAAACGTCCTGACGGCACTTTATCAGCCGTTCTGGTTTGCAGTTATTCTGACTGTATTTCTGTTGTTTTTTTATCTTTATGCCTATAAGCCGATTGACACAGGAAAGGGCATCCGGGCAGCATTTCGGGCATGGTGGCAGGAATTTCGAACTTCGCTGTTCTTTCGAAAACTCTTTTTGCTGACGTTTTTTACAGTGATGATCCTGTTTCAGACACTGATCAACCGAAATATGTGGATCAATCCGTTGTCGGATATTATGGGAGGCTGGTGGATCTGGCACACGGCGGCAGACGGCACGGTCACACTGACGACGGAATGCTTTGAAAATATCGTACTGATGCTTCCGTTTACGGCACTGCTTTTGTGGACAGTGGCAGAAAAAATATTTTGCGGCAGAAAGATAACGTTTGGGAGATGTGTATGGATATCAACGAAAACAGCCTTTCTGTTTTCGCTGGCGATTGAGTTTTTACAGCTGTTTCTAAGACTTGGAACATTTCAGCTGTCAGATTTGTTTTACAATACTCTGGGTGGTGTATTAGGTGGAATGATTTACTGGATCTGTTGGAAAATCCGGGGGAAAAAACAAAAAACAGGAAAATAAGAAAAATCAGAATAACAGATCAAATGGAATCCGGACAGAGCTTCGGATCCTTTTTCTTTACATAAAGATGTACAGATGAGCAAATCGGGAGGTTGAAATATTCAAACCTCCCGACCTACAACAAAATTTGAGAAATATAAAAATATGGATGACATTATTATATTACGCTTTTTTCGATTTGTAAAGAGCAAATATACCAAAACTTACAAAAAATATTGCGGAAACTGCAATTGGCCATGTGGAACGGGCACCGGTCTGCGGTGAAACCTGGCTTGTTCCAATGGTCGCACCCTTTTCACGGTAGATCAGAGCCATAACAGATGAACCGGCATGGAAATAAGCGGCTACCTGGTTATCACTGATCTTTTCTCCCTGAAGAACTTCCCAGCCATGCTCCGGACAATAGTAGAGGATATCCACCTGGATGTTGTCCGTCATATTATTTGCTACAAAAGTAACTCTGACCGGATCATCAGCTGTTGGTGTCACACTGTCAAAAGTAATATCCATGACCGGAGAAAGGAATTTGTACAGCCCAAGGTCGATGCCCCTTTTGATAATGCTGTTCTGTCCATAAAGATTGATCGGACTTGGAAGATCATCGCCAAAAGCATCTTTTACAGTAGTACCTCGTCTGGCATTGTTCAGACGATCGATGATTCGTTGTAATTCTTCACTGTATTTGCTTAAATCTACAGCACTTAAAGTTACTTTGCCGCGGTCAGAAGATGCATTCGGCATATCAATCGAGCCGACAATGCTTCCAGCAGCGAAGACATTCAAAGATAAAGCAAGAACTGCGATGACAGCTGTGAATGCCTTTAAGAAAGTTTTTTTCATTTATCACGCCTCCATTTGAAATTTAATATACATCAATAAACGATTGCTTATCGCTTATTTTAACACGAGTCGGCAGAAATCGCAAGTAAGAACCGTATTTTAACAGGCAAAACATATCTATCTGCTGATTCAAAAATTAAGAAAATTTTTATAATATCTTGTCAAGTACAGAATGATAGTATATGATGAAAAACGATTAAAGAAGACCGAGACGGAAGAAAAAGAAGATCAAGGGAGCGTGCGAGTATGAAAAACAGCAAAATACAGAAACTCAAAAAAAGGGGGAGTACACTTCTTCTTCTGGTTTTATTTATGTATGTTTTAGCAATGGTAGTGGCTGTGATTTTGGTGAGCAGCCCTGCGGTTGATGCACAGTATAAAACTGTAGGCTGCATGGTGATTGATAAGAAGAATGCAGTAATTGCGGCGATGGCGGCAGTGTTCTGTGGTATAGCAGGATTTGTGATCCGACATCATGCGGCAAGATGATGGAAACTGACTGTTGAAAAATAGTCAGTTTTTTGACGAACAGAGCAGAAATGAAACAGAACAGGAGATATTTAAAATATGAATTACATCAGTCAACAAGAACCAAATCAAATGTGGATCAAAAAAGTATTGATGCTGGTACTGGCAGACATATTGATTGTATTGATTTCCTATTTTATGGCTCTGCTTTTGAGATTTGACTTTGTGTTTTCAAGTATCCCGGAAGAATATCTGATGGGATATCTGTGGTCCATGCCATTTTGGATCATCAGCACGATCGTCATATTTTATATCTGCAGGCTATATCATAGTATATGGAGACTGGCAAGCGTAGCAGAGCTTCAGATGATCCTGATTGCATACAGCATACTGGCAGTGGTTTATTCACTGGGCATGCTGTTCATGCAGATGCATATGCCAAGATCCTACTATTTTATCGGATTTCTGTTAAACTTTCTGATGACAACCGGACTGCGTTTTTCCTATCGTCTGATGCGGTTCTGGGTGAACAGCAGAAATACCAATGCAGATACAGGCGGTGAAATGCATGCAAAAGACCATGTGATGGTCATCGGTGCCGGAGCAGCAGGTCAGGCACTGATCAAAGAAATCATCAATTCAAAAAAACTGAATACACAGGTAGTCTGCATTATCGATGACAACCCAACCAAGCATGGACGTGTTCTGGAGGGGATCACCATTGTCGGTGACCGCTATTCCATTCCAGAAATGGCAAAGAAATATAAAGTTGACCGCATTATTTATGCAATCCCGGAAGCAGCGGCAGATGACCGCAAGGCCATCTTAAATATCTGCAAGGATACCGGATGCCGTCTACAGACTGTACCGGGCGTTTACCAGCTGGTAAACGGAGAAGTCAGTGTCAGCAGACTTCGCAATGTCGAGATCACAGACCTGCTTGGACGTGCTCAGGTGCAGGTAAACATGGATGAAATCTATTCCTCTATTCAGGGAAAAACCTTGCTGGTGACAGGAGGCGGAGGCTCCATCGGAAGCGAGCTCTGCAGACAGATCGCAGCATCTCATCCAAAGAAACTGATCATCTTTGACATGTATGAGAACAATGCCTACGAAATCCAGCAGGAGCTTCGCAGAAAATACGGCGACAGCCTGGATCTGGAAGTTCTGATCGGATCGGTCCGCAATACGAACCGCATTCGTTCCATCATGCAGAAATACAAACCAGATGTCGTATTTCATGCGGCAGCACACAAACATGTGCCGCTGATGGAAGACAGTCCGAACGAAGCAATCAAAAATAATGTTATGGGTACATACAAGACAGCTGTGGCAGCATCCAGGGCAGGAGTTAAGAAATTTGTTCTGATTTCCACAGACAAAGCCGTCAATCCGACCAACATCATGGGAGCTTCCAAACGCCTCTGTGAGATGGTCGTGCAGATGATGAACCGCCAGTGCAAAGACACCGACTTCGTGGCAGTCCGCTTCGGAAACGTGCTTGGCAGCAACGGAAGCGTGATCCCGCTCTTTAAGAAACAGATCGCAGAGGGCGGCCCGGTGACCGTCACCGATAAAAACATCATCCGCTACTTCATGACCATCCCGGAAGCCGTGTCACTGGTCCTTCAGGCAGCACATTATGCAAAAGGCGGCGAGATCTTCATTCTGGACATGGGCGAACCGGTCCGGATCGATGAGATGGCAAGAAACCTGATTCGCCTGTCCGGATTCACACCGGATGTAGACATCAAAGTCGAGTACACCGGCCTGCGTCCGGGAGAAAAACTTTTCGAAGAGCTCCTGATGGCAGAAGAAGGCATGCAGGAGACACCAAACAAACTGATTCATATCGGCAAACCAATCGAGATGGATGACGTAGCATTTAAAAAGAAACTCAGACAGCTGGATGAGGCGGCATACCAGGAGACAGACCGGATGAAAAAACTTGTGGAAGAAGTCGTGCCGACGTATCATCCGGAGCATATAGAGTATACCAAGACATGCAGAAGGGCAGAAAATGAATAAAAAGAAAATAACAAAAGGGTTAGTTACTATTGGAACAGTAGTGGGAACTGCCTTTGCCGGAATGGAAATGCTTGCCTGGAAAAAAAGAAAACAGGCATCAGAAGATAAAGATTTAAAAGAGAATGTATATGAAAATGCCGGAAAGCCCGTGATCTATGTGAAAGAAAATATCTATGAAAAGTATCTGAAAAGAGGACTGGATGTGGCTATGTCTTTTAGCGGACTGATTGTTCTGGCACCACTTTATGCAGGTATTGCACTGGCCATTGTGATTGATGATCCCGGTCCGGTGCTGTTTACACAGAAACGAGTAGGGCAAGATAAGACGTATTTTAAATTACATAAGTTCAGAAGCATGAAGATGTCAACTCCACATGATATGCCGACCCATCTTCTGGAAAATCCGGATCAGTACATTACAAAAGTAGGCAGGATCCTCAGAAAATACAGTCTGGATGAACTTCCGCAGATCTGGGACATTTTCATAGGAAATCTCACAATCATCGGACCGAGACCGGCTCTTTGGAATCAGAATGATCTGGTGGCGGAAAGAGATCGTTATGGGGCAAATGACGTGAAACCGGGACTTACCGGATGGGCTCAGATCAATGGCAGAGACGAACTGGAAATACCGGTAAAGGCAAGATTTGACGGAGAATATGTCAGAGCACTGAAAAAGGGCAGCATTTCTGGATTTTTGATGGATATAAAATGTTTTTTCGGAACTATTCGTTCAGTGGCAGATGCAGATGGCGTTGTAGAAGGCGGAACTGGTCAGATACATCAGCAGGAAGAAAGTCTGCAAAAAAGAAAATATCTTATTATAACAAATCATTCTTATATGCTGTGGCAATTTCGAAGAGAACTGATCGAAGAATTGCAGAAAACAGGAGAAGTTGTGATCAGCACACCGTTTGTCGGACACGAGAACGATTTTGCTGAAATGGGATGCCGTATGATCAACACAGAACTGGATCGAAGAGGCATCAATCCCAAAGAAGATTTGCAATTGTATGCATTTTATAAAAAAATGCTGAAAAAAGAAAAACCGGACATGGTGATTACGTATTCTATAAAACCAAATGTTTATGCCGGATATGCCTGCCGTAAACTGAAAATACCATATTGCGTTAATGTGCAGGGCTTAGGGACAGCATTCCAGAAAGAACCAATCGCCAGCCTTGTAACGCTGATGTATAAGGTGGCACTGAAAAAAGCAAAAACCGTATTTTTTGAGAATACAGCAAATGCAGAAGAATTTGTAAAACGTGGCATTCTGCCGCCAAGTCAGCAGACAGTTCTTCATGGAGCCGGAGTCAATCTGGAATTTTATCAGAAACAGCCGTACCCATCAGAAAAAGATGGTATTCATTTTCTTTTTCTTGGAAGAATCATGAAAGAGAAAGGAGTAGACGAACTGTTTACAGCAGCAATACATCTCAAAGGTAAATATGGAGAACAAGTTCACTTTGATCTGGTAGGATTCTTTGAAGACGAATACAAAGAGACTGTTGAGCGGTTGGTAAAAGAAGGCATTGTCACCTTCCATGGCTTTCAGAGTGATCCAAAACCATTTTACAAATCCGCACATTGTGTAGTACTTCCAAGTTATCACGAAGGTATGAGCAATGTACTTCTGGAGGCGGCGGCAACCGGACGAACTGTGATTACCAGTGATATTCCAGGATGCAGAGAAGCGGTGGAAGATGGAAAAACTGGTTATCTGTGCAGAAAACAAGATGCCGAAAGCCTCGAAAAAGTAATGCAAAAGTTCCTGAACCTGGATGAAACAGCACGTCAGAAGATGGGCGAACTTGGAAGAATAAAGATAGAACGAGAGTTTGATAAAAGAGCAGTGGTAGAAAAGACTGCTCGAATGATTAGAAACTAAAGGAGTTTGTTATGACACTGACGAATTATTGGTGGCTGCTGATATGGCTGTTTACAGGAGGGGCGGCACTGGCAATGTTCTTTCCAAGACAACAGGAACTTGTCTTAGGAAAATGGGAGCAACGCTGGAATATTGTGCCAGCAATACTGTTGGTTCTTCCATATATCATCTGGGCCGGAAATAGAACGAGTTTTATAGATACCGGTGCGTATCGAAATGGTTTTTGGCAATCTCCTACTATATTTGCACAAATTCCAGGGTATATGTCAATAGTCACAAAAGATAAGGGATTTAGCTTTATGACTGCACTTTTACATTGCTTGCTGGGAGATAATAGTGTGGCTTATTTTACAATAATTGCAACTTTTCAGCTGTTGATTATTGTATTTGTATATCGAAAATTTAGCTGTAATTACTGGCTTAGTATTTTTATATTTATTGCATCTACAGATTATTTATCATGGGTTCAAAATGGAATTCGCCAATTTATTGCGGTTACAATTGTTTTTGGAGGCACTGAGTTTATTGTTAAAAGAAAATATGTAAAAGCAGTTATGATGGTACTTATAGCATCTTTATTTCATCAATCGGCATTGTTAATGTTGCCAGTCATTTTTGTTGTGCAAGGGAAACCGTGGAATAAAAAGACGCTTATAGCTATAGCATTAAGCCTTTTAGCTTTAATATTTACCAGCCGTTTTACTACTATTTTAGATTGGACACTTTCTGACACTCAATATGTGAATGTAGTTAGTGACTGGACACAGATGAATGATGATGGAACAAACCCGCTGAGAATTTTGGTATATGCAATGCCAATGATATTTTCAATTATAGGAAGAAAACGGATACAAACATTGGATGATTCATTGATTAACGTCGGAGTGAATGCCAGCATTATTACGACTTGTATTGGAGTGATTTCTATGGGAACTTCGGGGATTTTTATCGGGAGACTTCCAATTTATGTAAGTTTAATTTCTAATGGAATTCTTTTGCCATGGGAGATAGTACATATTTTTGAAGAAAAAACCCAAAAGTTAATTACGGGAATCGCTATTTGTTGCTATGTGATATTTTTCTATTATCAGATGCATGTAGCATGGAGAATTTTGTGAAAAAATGAAGTTTTAAATTTATATATGATTAGGGGGCGTATGATGATTCCACGTATAATACATTATTGCTGGTTCGGTGGAAAAGAGAAACCTGCAGATGCAAAACGTTGCATTGATAGCTGGAAGAAAAAATGTCCGAATTATGAAATCATCGAATGGAATGAAGATAATTTTAACATAAATAAATATCCATATGCAAAATTCTGTTATGAAAATAAAAAATGGGCATTTTTAAGTGATTTTGCACGTCTTGTAGTTGTTTCTGAATATGGAGGATTATATTTTGATACGGATGTTGAAATTGTTAAATCATTTGATGATTTACTGAAATATGATGCTTTTTATGGCTTTGAAAATAATGAGAATATAAATACGGGAGAAGGGTTTGGAGCAATCAAGGGACATTCCACCGTTTTGTCAATGCTGACACAATATCTTAAATTACTGCCTGATTCAGAAGAAAACTATCCGCTTATTCCGTGTCCAGCATTAAATACAAAGGCTTTATTACCAATGGGGTTAAAACTGAGTGGAGAAAGGCAAAATGTAGCGGGAGCAGAAATATTACCCAAAGATTATTTCAATCCATATGATGATCCGACAGGACGTTTAAAAAAAACCCAAAATACTTATTCTATCCACTGGTATTCTAAAAGCTGGTTAAGTAAAGGCACTATTCTGAAAAGTAAATTAACGAAGCCATTGCATCGGATTTTTGGAACAGATATATTTGCTATATTAAGGGGGAAAAAGTAATGTCTTTGCAAACAGAAATAAGCTATTCTGTGGCAATTCGAACATTAGGTACTGCTGGAGATAAGTATGAGAAGTTAATGAATAGTGTTGCTGCACTAGTTCCTAAACCCAAAGAAGTGGTTGTTGTTTTGCCCGAAGGTTATGAGGAACCAGAGTATCAGATTGGTTGTGAACTTTTTGTACGTTCACAAAAAGGGATGATTGTTCAGCGGCTAGAGGCTTTAAAGTATATAACAGCAGAGAATATTTTATTTTGCGATGATGATGTTGAATTTGAGTGTGATTTTGTACAGAAGCTTTATGAACCAATAAGAAATGGCTATAGCTGTTCGGCAGGCCCACTATTGGAATTTTTTCCTCCTGCGGGAATTAAATATCTAATTGCATCGTTAATGGGTGGAGCATGTGTAATGTTACATAGTCGTGATAAAATGTATACACGTATTTTGAATACGGGTGGTTGGTCTTATAATAGAAATGTTAAAACAGATGAGCATCATATTCTCGTTGCAGAATCTCTCGCATGGACATGCTTTTTTATTAAAACCAAGGTAATGAAGCTTATTCAATTTGAAAATGAAACATGGATAGAACGTAATGGATATGCTGCTTTTGATGATAGGGTATTTTTCTATAAATTGTGTATAAATGGCTATAAAAGCTGTATAGTATCTGATGCAGTCTATATCCATAATGATGCGATGACATCGACAAAGAGTCTTAAAAGAGAACCAATTTATGCAAGAGCATTTAATCATTATGTTTTTTGGCATCGCTTTTTATATAATACAGAAAAACATTTGGTGTTGAAATTATGGAAACGTATTTGTATAGAATATTATATATTAATGGTTAAGTTGGCTGGGAAAATAAAGAGAGTTCCTAAAACAACATATAATGCGACAATAAAAGGATTTAAAGAAGCAAAGGAATTTGTGAAATCTGAAGATTATGCATGCCTTGAGGATGTATGGTTATAATTAACATTATATTGAGGTCGCCAATGGACGTGAAGCATTTTTGAATAGATTAGATTTTCAAGTAAAAGAAAGCTTACATATGATTCATAAATAATAAAAGGTAGTATAAAGAATGAAGAAACAAATTTTAGTGATATTTACAGGAGCGATGGAACTTGGAGGCATTGAACGTAGTTTATTAGGATTATTGGATGCATTTGATTATAATAAATATAATGTGGATTTATTTTTATATGGACACCATGGACCATTAATGTCCCTTATAAATGAAAATGTAAATATATTGCCAGAAGTGAAGGAGTTAGCTTATTTAAGAGAGTCTTTTAAAGTTAAGTTGAAAAATAAATGTTTTTATTCAGCAGTATTACGCTTAAAAGATGAATTAATATCTAAATTCCATATGGTAAATAATGATACTACTTGGGCAAAGGTAATGAGAAGATGTGCACCAAAATTGCAGAAACATTACGATATCGCGTTATCTTTTTTTAGACCATTTGATTTTATTGTTGAAAAAGTAGATGCGGATATTAAAGTTGGCTGGATTCATACAGATTATACAAATGCAGGTGAAATATTAGAAGTATTAGAGAAAGATTATGCCAGAATGGATTATATTGCTGCTGTAAGTGATCAATGTGCGGAGACATTTAACTCAATTTTTCCAAACTTGAAAAACAGAGTAATAACAATTGAAAATGTGTTATCACGGGATTATATAAATAAAGAGGCAAATAGGTATGATGTTAGCGATGAAATGTTGTTGGATGGATCAATTAAACTTTTGACGGTAGGGAGATTTTCATACCCAAAAAAAATGGAGGAGATTCCGGAAATTTGTAGAAGAATTCGAGAGTCAGGTTTAAATGTTAAATGGTATTTGATTGGTTTTGGAAAAGAAGAACAATTGATTCGGCAGAAAATCAGAGAAGAAAATATGGAAAAATATGTAGTAATTCTGGGAAAGAAGGAAAATCCGTATCCATATATAAAAGCATGTGATATATATTTACAGCCAAGTAGATATGAGGGAAAAGCTGTTACCGTAAGGGAGGCACAAATTTTAAACAAGCCAGTTATAATTACCAATTATGCTACATCAAACAGCCAACTTCAAGATGGAATTGACGGCGTGATTGTTCCGAAGGATATTGCTGGATGCTCAAAAGGAATTATACAAGTTGTTAATGATAAAAGACTACAACAGAGGTTAATAGAAAACACAAAAATAGTAGATTATACTAACTCATTAGAAGTGGAAAAGATTTATTGTTTGATGAGGTGAAAAATGAATGCTTATTCAAAAAAAGATGCAAAAATGACGCAGGGATTTGCTATTTTATGTATGTTGGTGATACATCTTTTTTGTAGACTTGGAAAAGATGTATATGGAACACCTATAATTTGGGTGTCGCCAGAGAAACCTTTAGTGTATTTATTTGGCTTTTTTGCAGGAGTATGTGTCCCAATTTATTCTATGTGTGCAGGCTATGCAAGGTGGCTTGTTAAAGATTCAGTATATAAAGAAAATTGGAAGCGTATCTATAAATTAATGAAGAATTATTGGATTATTTTGATTTTATTTTCATGTATTGGATTTATAACAGGTGGAAATATTCCAGGGAATTGGACTAAATTTTTAAAGAGCTTAGTTTTATTGTATAGCTACAATGGTGCATGATGGTATTTAAATACATATGTGATTATTTTAGTGATTCCCACATCTATTATTCTTTTTCCAGTACGAAAGATGGAAGCAAGGCATGGAATTTCTGTTTGTATTCTAATACAGATGGTTTGGTGGTTTATTAATAGATTTTCTATATTACCAGGACAGCTTGATGGATATTTGGGTTTTATTTATAAAGAATTATTAAATTTAATAGGTGTAATCCCATATATTTGGATTGGTGCTTTTATATGTAAAGGTCATTTGTTAGATGAAATTGAGAAAATACTTCAAAATAAAGGGATTAAAAGACATAAGAAAAACCTAGTGTTGCTTTTAATAGGTGTAATCTTGTTTATAGGATATACATCCTTAAATAAATCTGTATTGATTGGCATTGCTGGTATATGTACATTCTTTGTTTTTAATCTATTGAACAAACCATTTTGGATTGAGAATATATTTTTGTGTTTAGGTAAACATTCTACTAACATCTGGCTGACACATATGTTTTTTTATTGTGTGGATCCATTTGCTGGCTTGGTTCAAAAAGGTCAATATCCATTGGTAATGATGTTATTTATTTTAATACTTACAATTGGAACATCTAGTTTTATTAAATTAATCCAAAGATTAATAGAAAGAGGAAGCCAATATTAAAAAAATATGAATGAGAAAAAAGAATTTACAGTAAAAAAGGAAAGAAATACTTCGATTGATTTACTTAAGGCCATAGCTATGTTTATGGTTGTTATTTTACATACAATTAAGTATGGGTTAGCCGATGTGGAATTTGTTAAAGCATCGAAGATTGTCTGTGATGTATTGCAAGGAGTGTCGATAGTTGCAGTTAATTGTTTTGTACTTATTACTGGATATTTTATGTGTGATACTACAAAGATTAATTGGGGAAGACTTCTTAGATTATGGATTCAAGTTGAATGCTTTTCAATAGGAATGTACATGATGATGTGTGTTGTTCCAAATACTGGAATAACGTTCAATGTAACTGATTTAATTCGTAATGCAATGCCATTGTTAACAAACCAGTATTGGTTTGTTACGTGCTATTTTCTTTTATGTATTATAGCACCATTTCTGAATGTGTTTATTAATGCAGTTGAAAATGATGAGTATCGCAAGGTGTTAATCATTTTGACTATTTTGTTTTCAGTTATACCTTCTATTAATATATTTGGTGATCAATTTGGAACTGAAAACGGCTATAGTCTTATATGGTTTTGTATTCTTTACTTGATAGCAGCTTATATAAGGAGAATGGACAATTTTATTAGTACGACAAACATTTTTTTTGGTATATTTTTATCTTTAACTGTAATTAACATAATTTTAAGGATTGTTGGCGATTATGTACCAGAAATTATTCAAGTTCTGATAAGAAATTCCGCAGTCGCTTATAATGGCAGCATAGTTTTGATTATGTCTGTTGCATTATTTGAGTATGCACTTAATAAAAAAACACAGATGAGCAGTAAAGTAACCAAGGTTGCTTCATTATCCTTTGGAGTCTATTTATGGCATGAAAACAATAATGTTAGGGAATATATATGGAATCAGGCGAAATTATCCAATGTTGCTGATAATTGGTTGCTTTTATTAGTGAAGATTTTAGGTGTAGCAATTTTGGTATTTACAATTGGAATTCTAATGGAGAGTATTCGCAGAGTTGTTATATATGGGGGGCGATTGTTCAAAAATTATGGAATGCACGATTAGAGAAGTAAAGTACATTAATTTTTGCGGTTCTATGAAAGGAAATTATATTATATATGAAAATTAAAACAATAACTTGCCATGATGTGTATAATTATGGAGCAAGTTTACAAGCATACGCATTAGCTAAATATTTGATGTCTATTGGACATGAAGTTGAAATTATAAATTATAAGCCAAATTATCTGAGCAATACGTATGCAATATGGGCAAAACCAAGTGAAAAATATGATAAAATACTTTTGAGACAATTATATCAAATTATAAAATTGCCAGGTAGATTAACAGCCCAGTTTTCAAGAAGAAAAAAAGCATTTGTTAAATTTAAAAAAAAGTATTTACCATTGACGAAAAAGGTTTACAAAACATATGAAGAGTTGAATAAGGAACCACCAGAAGCTGATGTTTACTTTGCTGGGAGTGATCAGATATGGAATCCTTTATTTGAAAATGGAAGAGATCCATCATTTTATTTGATGTTTTCACCGAAAAAGACAATTAAGGCTTCTTATGCAGCGAGTTTTGCAACTGATAGTATAGATCCAGCGTATTATTCACAAATTCAGAAATGGCTAAATAATTTGGATTTTATTTCTGTTAGAGAATCTACAGGTGTATCAATTATAGATCAAATGAAGATGCATGCTGAAATAGTAGTAGATCCAGTCTTTTTGTTACCAAGAGAAGAATGGACAGCTCTGGAAAATGAGATGGGTTTAAATGATAATTATATTTTGGTGTATGATTTTGATCGAAGTCAACAAATAAAAAAATATGTGATCCAATATGCAAATACACATAGTTTGAAAATTTATTCTATTTTTCCATGTGGATATTCGAATCGCGAGTTTAGAGATATTGGTCCATGTAAATTTTTGTATTTGATTCATCATGCAAAGATGGTTGTATCGAACTCCTTTCATGGGACGGCATTTGCGATTATATATGGTATTCCGTTTACTGTATTTGACCGAAATGAAAATATTAACACTCGTATGCAGGATTTGTTAAAAATATTAAATTTAAATCAAAAAAATGAAAGCATTGATTATTCAGAGGTTTATAGTAAACTTGAATCATATATCTATGATTCTAAAAAATATATACAAAAGGTGGTAAAGAAAGGTAAATGAGCAATTTGGATAATATACTGGTATCGATTGTAATACCAGTATATAAAGTCGAAAAATATTTATATAGATGTGTAGAAAGCGTACAAAAACAAACACATAAATATTTGCAAATTATATTAGTAGATGATGGATCACCAGATTATTGTCCAAGAATATGTGATGAATTGGCACAAAAGGATTCACGTATTATTGTTATTCATAAAAGAAATGGAGGTCTTGCTTCTGCAAGAAATGCGGGTTTAGAAATTGCTTCGGGAAAATATCTGTTTTTTTTGGATAGTGATGATTGGATTGATTCTAACACGATTGGGGAATTGATTATGTATGCAGAAAAATCAAATGTAGACTTTGTACGTTTTAGACCGATGTATGCTGGATGGCCGCATCATGAAGATGGAAGTTTATGTGATTTTCATACAGAGGATTGCCTCAATGAAAAAGTTTATACAAAAGATGAGATTAAAAAAATACTTTTTCCTAAACTGATTGTCACACCTGAATTATCACTGGGACCAATTGTTGCAGTGTGGAGATCCCTATATAATTTAGAATTTTTGAAGCACTATAAAATAAAATTTGATGACGAAACAAAATATTCTGAAGATACTATTTTTAGTGCAAAAGTTGTTATGAATGCGACTTCATTTCAGTATATCGATGGAGCAAGATATTATCATTACTTCTATAATCCAAATTCGATAACAAAATCTTTTAAATCGGATCGGTGGGTTTGTTATAAGAAGCTGATTAAATCTTTTGAATGTGAATTTTCTAATAATCAAGAATATGATTTTTCCAATCAGTTATGGTTACAAAAAATTTATTATGTGTTGTCTGCTATTAGTCAAAGAAAATTAATTGGGGAATATGAAAAAAGAATAAGTTACTGTAGAGAAATTTGTAAGGATCCCATAACGATTGAGGCTCTTAAACATAAAAATTTAGTAGAAGGTAGTATAAAACTTAAAATAATACTGTTACTTATAAAAATGGAAGCAGTTCGTATATTAGCGAGGATTTAACATGAAAAAAGTATCTGTAATTGTTCCAGTTTATAATTCCGAAAAGGTTTTAAGAAGATGTTTAGAATCATTATGTAATCAAACGTATTCAGAGTTGCAGATATTACTTATTGATGATGGATCTATAGATAAAAGCCTTAAAATTTGTTGTGATTTCAAAAAAAAGGATAAGCGAATTGAAGTATACACACATCCAAATCATGGAGTATCTTATACAAGAAATATAGGGATAGAGAAATGTGATGGAGAGTATATTATTTTTATAGACAGCGATGATGAAGTACTACCTAATATGATTGAAAATTATGTGATGGCACTTGAAAGAGATTGTTCTGAGATTGTGATTGGCGGAATTTGCTTTATAAGTGCAGATAAACAAAAACGTATAATATCGCTTCCAACTGTCAGATATAAAAATTTAGCTCAATTTTGGGAACAAGTGTGTTTGGATAAAACAGGAATTTTTGGATATGTACCAAATAAAATGTACTCTAGAAAATTGATAGAAAAAGAGCATTTGAAGTTTAATGAAAATTTGCATGCACAAGAGGATTTGGAATTTGCTTTGAGAGCTTTTTCTAAGGCAATATCAATTTCGACTATTACGGAAGCTGGTTATTTGTATTTTATCCCCGGCAATCATAGAAACATGAATTTTCAAGATATAATTAGAAATCTAAAAATGATAAAAAGCATTTCAGAAGAAAAAAATGTTTCAAAAGAAGCAATAGAGAATGTTATTAAAAAAATTCAGAAGCAAACATATATTGCTTTGTATTATGCAAAAAAGATTGATGAAATCTCTGTAATATATAATTGCTTGGATAAAGATGATATTGATAAAGTATATTCAGAAAACAGGGAAGAAAGAGTGATTATCTTTCTTTTAAAAATTCATTTATTTTTTTTGATTTTATTATATTTCAATATGCGAAGTTTTATTCGATTAATAATAAAGAGAGAAAAATAAAATATGAAAATGAAAAAGGATTATTATGAAATATAGAGTTGCGATTGTAACAAAGTGTATGATAACTGGAGGCGTTGAACGGGCATTGATTGCAATGCTTGATCGTTTGGAAGGTAAATGTATTGTTGATTTATATGTAATTGATCATGGAAAATTAGATGAAGAAGTACCTAAATGGGTAAATATAATTAAGCTGAAAACAGTTTCTAAAAAAGGAAGTTATAAACATCCGATTTTTTCAATAAAAAAGATGATAGCTTTAGAAAAAAGTAAAAGGTATAATTCTTATGCGATGAAAAATTATTATGCAAGTAAAATGTTACTTCCTGTAATCCAGAAGTATGATATTGCAGTTTCTTATCATGCTCCGAATACAGTTCCAGTTTTTTATGTAATAGATTCTATCAAAGCTACAAGAAAAATTCTTTGGCTGCATGGAGATCTTGAGACAAATAATGGAAATGATCCTATTGTTCGCCAATATTATAATAAATACGATCAGGTTTATGCAGTGTCAAATTACATTAGAGAAAGCTTTTTACGAGTTTGGCCGGAGCGTAAGGACAAGATAGCTGTTTTTTATAATTTTGTTAACAAAAAAAGAATCGTTAAACTTGCAAAAGAAGGGGAATCATTTCAACAGAATGATAAATCAAAATTTAAGATATTAACAATTGGTAGACTCTCATACGAAAAAGGATATGATTTAGCAATAAGAGCAGGAAGAATTTTAGTTGAAAATGAAATTCCATTTGTCTGGTATATATGTGGGGATGGAAATGAAAAAAGTAATATTGAAGATAGTATCGAGAAAAATAATTTGAGTCGATTTTTTAAAATTTTAGGAAACAAATCAAATCCGTATACGTATTTAAAAGATTGCGATTTGTATGTTCAACCATCCCGACTAGAAGGTTTTTGTACGACAACAAATGAAGCGAGACTTCTTTGTAAACCAGTAATAACAACAGATGTTTCAGGTGCTCAAGAACAGTTTATAGATAATTATACCGGCTGGATTATACCAAAAGAGAATCCAGAAATATTAGCACAAAAAATTATCTGGTGCTATTTGCATGAAGAACAAAGATATGCAGTAACGGAACATCTGAAAACAATAGAATTTGAAAAAAGTAATGATATTAATTGTATGTTTGAAGGATTAGATGGAGGTAACTGATGGTAGATGTGAGCGTAATTATTCCGGTATATAATGTGGGAAAACATATACGAAGATGTTTAGATTCCATTATTAAGCAAAGGTATCCAAATTATGAAATTATACTAGTTGATGATGGTTCCACGGATGAATCTGGAAAAATATGTGATGAGTACGCTTTGCATAACAATAAAATTCGAGTGTTTCATCAGGAGAATAGAGGAGTATCAGAAGCAAGAAATAAAGGGTTAAATGTAGCAAAGGGAAAATATATAATTTTTGTTGATTCCGACGATGAGGTTACGGAGAATTACTTATGGAATATGATGAGGATTGATGAAAGCGTAGACATTGTTATTTCAGGTGTTCGTAATATTGTTAATATGTTAACTCATCATCAGTTGCAATATGAGACAAAAAAGATAACTAATTTGCAAACGGAAGATATTTTAAATATGTCATCTGATAAAAGCTTAAATTTTATTTATGCCAAACGTTTTAAAAAGAGTTTAATTCAGAAACATCATATTCAATTTAATCCAACTATAAATTTGGGGGAAGATACCCTTTTTGTAGCAGAATATAGTTTATATAGTAATACTATTCAATATATATCTAATGTAGATTATTATTATTATAAATATGAAACAGTAACATTATCTTCTATTGATGAGAAGTATGTAGAAAAATTGGATATGGTCAATGAAGCGATAGCAAATACATTAGAAGAAAAATATTATGGAATAAAAGATAGTGTAGAATGGAATAATAGATGTTTTAGTGTATATCATTATATGATTTTTTTTGTTTTACAAAATTCTCAATATACATATAGAGAAAAAAATAATATGCTTTCAGAGATTTTAAAAAGAAAAAAGTTTAAAGTTTATAGAAAATATTTAAATGTGTATATGGAAGATGAAAGCTGGATTATACAGAAATTAATTTACACATCAAATCCAGAAGTTATCATTAATGGCTATAATGCAATATGTGCAATTCAAAATTTAAAGTTAAAAATAAGAGGAAGATTATGCGACAAGAAAGAAGTATAAAAAATTTATTTTATGGATTATTGAGTTTTGTAATTACAACAATTATGAGTGTAGTGATTCCAAGATTGTTTTTGCTTTCTTATGGTTCGGAAGTTAACGGATTAATAAGTTCTGTTAAGCAGATTTTTGCCTATTTTCTATTACTAGAAGCAGGTGTTGGAGGTGCAGCAAGACAAGCGTTATATGGACCAATTGCAAAAAAAGATAAAAAAGAAGTTTCTGCAATTCTAACAGCTACAAATAATTTTTATAAAAAGATTGCACTTATATATGCCAGTGCGGTTATAGTTTTAGCGGTTATTTATCCTTTGACTGTGAAATCAGAAATTTCCAAAATTGTTATTATTTGTATTATTCTGTTTCAGGGTGAAGCTGGTGTTATAAAATATTTGATTACTGGCAAATTACAGTTATTAATTCAGGTTGATGGAAAAAATTACATTCTTACAAATATTTCTACCGTTTTTTCTATATTTAGTAACGCAGCAAGAATTATACTCCTTTATATGGGAGCGGGTGTTTTATGGGTACAGGGTGTTTTTTGCATTGTTGATTTATGTCAAGTGGCAATAATTGTAATTTATACCTATAGGGAGTATCCATGGGTTTCGTTTAAAGAACAACCTAATTATAGTGCAATTTCGCAAAAAAATTCAGTTCTGGTGCATCAAATTGCAGGATTAATATTTAATAATACCGATACAATTATCCTGACATTTTTTTGTGGGTTAAAAACTGTTAGTGTATATGCAATGTATACAATGTTATATGGAATGGTTGCAAACATTATAGGCTATATATCTAGCAGTGTATCGTTTGCAATGGGACAATTGTTTAATTCTGACATTAAGAGATTTAAGAGAATACAGGAATGCTATGAAAATTATTATTTATGTTTCAGCTTTGCACTATTTAGTATAGCATATATTTTTATTACTCCATTTTTAAAATTATATACTAGTGGTGTAAATGATATTAAATATATTGATAAAATTTTGCCTATAATGTTTTTGATCATTCAACTTCTAAATTATGGAAGAACTACTTCTGGAAATATAATTGATTATGCAGGACATTATAAAAAAACGCAGAACAGATCTATTATAGAAACTATTATCAATATATTGATTTCGCTTATTGGAGTTGCAAGATTTGGAATTTATGGAGTATTACTAGGAACTATTGCGGCTCTGTTGTATAGAACAAATGATATGATTATATATGCAAATCATGTTATTATGAAAAGATCCGCAATTCCTACCTATAGGAGATGGATTAGAAATATTATTTTGTCAATATGTGTGGCATTTGCAGGGCGATTTTTGCCAAGTGAATATAATGGCTATGTACAAATTATCGTGTATGCAGCAGTTGTTATGATGATTGTTTTATGTGTTTTCTTTTTTATAAACACTGTTTTAGAAAAGGAAGCAAGGACAACAGGATATGCATATATTAGTAATTTTATGCATAAACGATTATGTAAAGAGGAAGCAAAGTAAGAAAAAAGGATGTAGTTTTTAGGTTACTGTCAGGAGGATATTATGGTACGAGTGCTACATATATTTCATGAAATGGGAAATGGCGGAGTGGAAGCTTTTGTCATGAATAATTATCGCAGAATAGATCGAGAAAAAATTCAATTCGATTTTTTGACATCTGTTGATAGACCTGGATATTTTGATGATGAAATATTAAAATTGGGAGGTAGGTTATATCATGCATATCCACTTCTGCGAGATCCTATAAGGAATTATAATGATATAGCAAATATCGTGAGAAAAAATAAATATCAAATTGTTCATAGACATACAGGAAGTGCATTTGGATATTATGACTTGAGGGCTGCACGAAAAGGCGGAGCAAAACATCTTATACTTCATGCACATAATCCGCAAGCAAGAATTCCAATACTACATAGAATTGTGAAACCATTTATTGGAATTGATTGTATCAGGGTTGCATGTTCCAATGCGGCAGGGAAATTTTTGTTCGGAAATGATGATTTTACTATTTTGACGAATGCTATCGATTGTAATGAGTACAAGTTTTCATCTGATGATAGATATAATGTTCGTAAAGTTTGGGGTGTGGGCGATAAATTGGTTATTGGACATATTGGAAGAATGGAGAGACAGAAAAATCATATTAAATTGTTAGAGATATTTTCTAAAGTTGTAGAAATTGAAGATGCGGTATTAGTTTGCATTGGGGATGGCAGTTTAAGAAATGAAATCGAGAAGTATGCTCAAAAAATAGGAGTAAAAGGTAAAGTACTTTTTCTGGGAAATCGAAATGATGTTAGTCAATTGATAAATGGATTTGATATTTTTTGCTTTCCATCACTATATGAAGGATTTAGCATAACACAAATTGAAATTCAAGCAAATGGGTTGTCAATAATTGCGTCTAAAGATGTGATTCCAAAAGAATCCAACATAACTGGTAATGTATTATTCGTTTCACTTGATAGTTCTTCAGAAAAGTGGGCAGAAATAATTTGCAAAAATAAGAAAATGCGTGATAAATTAGCAATGGAAAAAGTAAAAGCTGCTGGTTACGATTTAGAGGAATCTTCACAGGATTTAGTTAAGTTTTATTCGCAGCTTGTGAAACAGGAGGATTAAATGGTATCGATAATTATGGGGGTATATAATGGAACCCTAACAGTAAGAGATGCAATAGAATCAATAATTGAACAGTCTTATAAAGATTGGGAACTAATTGTATGTGATGATGCATCAACAGATGATACTTTTACTATACTAAAAGAGTTTGCAGAGAAGGATAAACGCATCATTGTTTTGAAAAATACAAGAAATATGGGGTTAGCCGCTACATTGAATAAATGTATTAAGAGTGCTAATGGTGAATATATAGGGAGAATGGATTGTGATGATATTTCTGCGAAAAATCGTTTAGAAGAACAAGTGAAGTTTCTTGATAGTCATCCTGAATACGAATTAGTAGGAACTTTGATGCAGGAATTTGATGAAAAAGGGAAAAAGGGTATTATTTCTCATAAAATAGAGCCGACAAAGTATGATGTTCCAAAAGGAGCTCCTTTCTTTCATGCAACTATTGTCATTAGAACATGGGTGATAAAAGCATTAAATGGATATTGTATTACAAAACATACAATCAGGACGGAAGATGTTGATTTATGGTATAGATTTTTTGAAGCAGGATTTAAAGGATATAATCTTCAGAAAATATTATATTATGTTAGGGTTGATGAAAAGGCATATAGAAGAAGAAAATTGAAATATATGATACACGCTTCTTATATTGTGTGGAAGGGATGCGGAGCACTTGATTTACCATTTTATTATAAAATTTATTGCATAAAACCAATTCTTTCATGGCTGATTCCACCTACAGTAAAAAAAAGAATGAGACAGTTACTAATAAAATGAGAATAACTATTAAAAATAGTTAATAAAAAGTTTTGAATATAGCGGATGTTTTATTTTAACAACAAAAAAATACTGTATTTATGCGGATTTTGACGTTTCGCAAACACCTAAAAAACACGAAAAAGGGGAAAGGAGAAGAGTGTTGTTTTGCTTCTGGCAGGTTAAAATGGGGAGAAATTTTTCATTTTAACTTGTACTAAATCTTGACATAGGACCATGGATTTGTAGCTAATAGAGGAGAAATGGACTCCATGAAGTCACTTCATATCCAGAAAACTCTATTTTGGAGATATACGTAACTTATGGACTATTCAGCAAAGTCAGTAAAATTAAGGCTTTTTGTTGAACATGCACTAAAAAGAATAGAGAGAAAATAGAGGAATAATATGTCAAAGCTTATTTTAAGAGGAATAGAAAATGTGGAATTGAGTATTTGTATACCGGCATATAATCGTGTGGATACTTTAAAAGAAGCAATTGATAGTGTTTTGAATTTGCAGCAAAATGGAATAATATATAATTGTATTATATCAGAAGATAATTCAAAAAATCATAAAGCAATATATGAATTGATTACATCTTATAATGATGTTAGAATAATATATTATTTTAATGAAACACCTCTTGGTATGGCTGAAAATTGGAACAATTGTTTGAAATTGGCAAAAAGCAAATATGCTGCACTGTTGCATGATGATGACTATTTGTATGATGATTATTTATATACAGTACGTAAGATATGGGAATTAGATATTAAATTTGATATTATGTATTTTGCTCATGATGTACAAATATATGATAGAATTGAACAGAATAATTATACGGGAGCAAAAAAAATTTATAAAGAAAATCAACAAGATAAATTACGTAGAATGACATCAGGTGATTATTATTTCGGTGCATGTGATACATATTATGTTCCTACATGTGGATGTTTATATAAGCGAGAGGAAATACTTAAGATGGGGGGCTATAGAAAGAAAGATGGTTTTTCAGCAGATGAAATCTTAGGTGAAATTATTTCTAGGAAAAAGAAGGCGTACTTTTATAACCATGTAGTTGCTGTTTATCGTTATACTGATACAAATTTATCACAAGATATTAGGGTGAAGAGGAAATTTGTAGAAGAGGGGGTATATCATAGATATGAAATGGGAGACAATATGTTGAGATATAAAATTTTAAACAAGATATTTGGTAAAGGTTTTTATATAGTATTGTCGGGGAGATGGTATGAAAGGCTTGTTCCGGACAAAGTAGCTACTAATTTAGAAAAAATATTAGCGAAAATATTTAACGTCTTTAGAAGAATATATATATATGGAAGAGGATTTAGTGTTTGTTGTAGTAAAAAAATATAGGCATTAACGTTTTGAATTTTGAAAGTATAGAAAAAACAGATAAGAAATGAGTATAGTGGTTCAGTTGTCAAGACAAAAATCTAAGCTTTTTATAATGAACTGATATATGTAACTAGGTAGGGGAGAAAATCCCTCCTTAGGCTGCATGATCATCCAGTAACAGTATTGGATAATAGCAGGATGCCGGTGTCTGATTATTGAGTGCAGAATGACAACGTTCAAAGTTGTAAGTGTGCACATAGTTACTGATTGCCTTCCGTGCTTCTCTGATATGTTATATTGGGTCAGATATGCTTCCTCGTACTTGAAGCTCCGGAACCATCGTTCAATCATGATATTGTCAGCCCACCGGCTTTTACCATCCATGCTTTGACGGATCTGGTTTTCTTTGAGAAAGTTTATGTACTCATTGCTTGTAAACTGACAGCTGTAAATGTCCAAAGTGTAATCGTATAACACAAAAATATCATGGAACATATACTCGTAAAGTACAGGATTTACCTATTTTAGGAAAAAATGTTCAACTTGAAATTTGTTCACATGAGTATGCATGTTTGAATGACGAATGTGAGGTTGTTTCTATTGCTGAGACTTTTGATGGATTCCTTAATAATTATAGTCGTATGACAGAAAGATGTGCTGATTTTATCTGTACATTGGCTCTTGAAACCAGTTGTGAAGGCTGTGCCCGTGTCTGCCACACATTAGGGATAAAAACTAGTGGTGATACCGTAATACGATTACTTTTAAAAAGATATGAATCTCTTCCCCAACCGGAAGTTAGTGATGTAATAGGTGTGGATGATTTTGCATATAAAAAGCGCCATACATATGGGACTATCATAGTAAATGAAAAAACGCACGAGCCTATAACATTGTTGAATGGAAGAAATGGGGATACATTGCGGGAATGGCTTAAGAATAATAAAAATGTTAAAGTGGTTACAAGAGATAGGGCAAGTGCATATGCGAAAGTAATATCAGAAGAATTACCCGATGCAATGCAGGTGGCAGACCGATTTCATTTACATCAGAACCTACTGGAAACAATAAAAAAAGCTCTGAATCAAGAAATCTGAATATTACGGTGCGGCAGAGCCGCCAGTCCGGTGTGGCGAGAGCCACCTGTCCGGACTAACGGAGCCACCCCATTTTG
>NZ_WQNP01000103.1:567-1496 GCF_018783905.1 Ruminococcus sp. MCC718 | reverse complement strand
TCAGCCTGTATCTTAGCAATGCCACAGGATATGTGGTGCAACAGGCGTATAAGCTGGACTTCATCAATGACATGGCAGACAGTATCGGGAAAAGTATCCAGACACTTGCCGGAGTGACCGAAAACGGATTTTCCAGCAGTGGATTCTATGTGGGATTCCTGCTTATTATCATTCTGATTGTAGGTGTTTATACCGCCTATACAGGGCTTCTCAAACGGGAAACAAGCAAGGCACTTCACGCCGTTATCAACTTTGTAGTGGTGTTCATCGTGTCTGCGTCCTTTATTGCTTATGCTCCCAATTATATCCAGAAAATCAATGATTTCAGTTCAGACATCAGCACCGCTTCTCTGGATTTGGGGACAAAAATCATGCTCCCCGATTCACAAAGCAAAGGCAAGGACAGTGTAGACTTTATCCGTGACAGCCTGTTTGCGATACAGGTAGAAAAACCGTGGCTGTTATTGCAGTTCGGGAACAGTGATACCGAAGAAATCGGGACTGACCGTGTGGAAGCTCTGGTATCTGCCAGCCCGTCAGACGAAGAGGGGGAAACAAGGGAAAATGTTGTCAAAACAGAGATTGAGGATAACAACAATGACAACCTTACCATTCCACAGGTCGTAAACCGTCTTGGCATGGTGTTCTTCCTGCTCATTTTCAATCTCGGTATCACAATATTTATCTTCCTGCTTACCGGCATGATGTTGTTTTCCCAGATACTTTTTATCATATATGCCATGTTTTTACCTGTCAGCTTCTTACTGTCCATGATACCGACCTATGAGAACATGGCGAAACAGGCAGTTGTCCGTGTATTCAATGCCATTATGACAAGAGCCGGAATCACGCTGATTGTGACCGTGGCATTTTCGATTTCCAGTATGTTCTACAACATTTCCACAGATTATCCGTTCTTCATGGTGGCG
>NZ_WQNP01000103.1:0-557 GCF_018783905.1 Ruminococcus sp. MCC718 | reverse complement strand
GGAATCTACATGAAGCTCGGAGAGCTAATGAGTATGTTCAGCCTGAATGCCAATGACAGCCAGCAGATAGGTCGCCGGATTTTCCGTAGACCGATGGTGTTCATGCGACACAGGGCAAGACGTATGGAACGCCGAATTGCAAGAGCTGTCGGTGCTGGAAGTGTTGCAGGTGCGGTGGCAGGTGCAAGTATTGCCAGAGCCGGAAAGCCAGCAACGAACCAACCGCCAAAGAAACGGGAAAATACCTCTGCCAGCATGGGAAGCCGTGTTGGTTCTGCTGTGGGTGCTGTGATGGATACGAAAAATAAAGTCCGTGACAGTGCTTCTTCTCTGAAAGAAAATGTGAAAGACCTGCCGACACAGGCTGGTTATGCCGTCCATTCTGCCAAACAGAAAGCAAAGGATAATGTATCGGACTTTAAGCGTGGCGTTGTGGAAGAACGGGAAAACCGACAGGAACAGCGTACACAGAAACGCAACCTGCACAGGGAAAATATCTCACAGAAAAAGCAGGAATTACAGAAAGCACAGGAAGCAAGGCAGACAGTTCATGCGAA
>NZ_WQNP01000102.1:0-374 GCF_018783905.1 Ruminococcus sp. MCC718 | reverse complement strand
TGTTCCTCATGCTTGACCAGTTCGCCGGAAGCATAGGACTTAAAGGAACGGAACACCGATACACATTCCTCATTCCGGCATTTTTCGGTCAGTTCTGGAATATCCAACATTCCTGTATGGTCATTGATGGCAAGGTCAAGGCGTTTCATCACACCACCGTCCACCAGAGCGTCCATAAGGAAATCATACCAGCTCCGTTCCTGTGCCAGCAGATAACTTTCAAACTGGCGACAGCCTTTTCCTTTCAGTTCCAGCAGGACACCTTTTTCTTCATCGGGAGAAGTATATACGAAAATATCTCCGATGTAGTAGTGTTCTGTATAACTGTAATGCCCGAAGTCCTCATGTATCATGTACTGAATATTGAGCTGTAA
>NZ_WQNP01000101.1:0-621 GCF_018783905.1 Ruminococcus sp. MCC718 | reverse complement strand
TTCATATTTGCAGTGCAGATGAAACTGCAAGGTAAATGTGGGGTTATGGGGATGATTATAGATGGAAAAATTATGGAAATATAAAAAAATTGGAGAAGTATGTATTGTTGAACGTGGTGCTTCACCACGACCAATTGATAAGTATATTACGGATAATGAAAGTGGAATTAATTGGATAAAGATAGGTGATACTTCAGATTCCATGTATATAACTGAGACTGCTCAAAAAATTATTGTAGAAGGTATGAAGAAATCGAGATATGTAAAGCCGGGAGATTTTTTATTATCTAATTCTATGAGCTTTGGGCGACCATATATACTGAAAATAGATGGATGCATCCATGATGGTTGGCTTGTGTTAAGAGATGAAAATGCATTATTTGATAAGCGTTTTTTGTATTATTATTTAAGTTCGAAAACTACCTATAAAAAATTAAAGTCTATGGCCGTTGGTGGAGTGGTGAACAATTTGAATAGTGAAATGGTGCGAAATGTGATCGTGCCAGTTCCTGATAAAGAAGAGCAGTCTGAAATAGCGGATTTGTTTGATAAAATTAAAAAGATTTTAGATGACAGAAAACAGGAATTAGAACAATTAGACACTCTTGTCAAATCCCGATT
>NZ_WQNP01000100.1:0-139118 GCF_018783905.1 Ruminococcus sp. MCC718 | reverse complement strand
GAGTAGATATGATTTCGGTCAATCCAAAGCATACACGATAAAGCAGTAAGTAGAACTCGTGAGGGTCTACATTATCTCGGCGTGAGTATATTTAATCACATTTTGAGTGGCAGGAAAAAAACGATGCAGAGTAAAATTGTTTTCAGAGAGATGTTAAGTGAGCTGAAGGCACTTGCAGATGTGCAGGGGAATTATCTTACAAAAGAAGACATAAAAAAATTCTTTCCGGGAGATGCCCTGAATGAGGAACAGTTTGGACTGGTCTGCGAATACCTTGTCAGCCAGAAGATCAAAGTGGACGGGTACGAACCGGCCCAAAAGACACCGGAAAGCGCACAGAAGACAGTGAAGGAGGATGCAGAGAGAGCGTCTGCTTCGAATCCTGAGACAGAAAAACAGGAAGAAAACAGTGAAGCACAGGACGGGGAAGGTCCGGATTTCCTTGGCATGTATCTGGAGGAACTTGCAGAGATCGAAAAACTTTCCGAGACGGAAGAAGAACGTCTGTTTTTTGAGGCGGTAAATGGCGATTCCATGGCAAAAAGCACGCTGGCAGGACAGTATCTGGAAACGGTCTACGAGCTTGCCATGACGTATGTCGCTTCCGAGCTGCCGATCGAAGATCTGGTGCAGGAAGGCAATATCGGACTGCTGCTTGCACTTGAAAATCTGGAGGCAAAGCCTAATCTGGAAGAATACCGTAAGCAGGTGTTTGCCGGTATCCGGAAAGCAATGGAAGAGGCCGTTGAGATGTCACAGGACAAAAAAGACCTGGATGATGAGATCGTAGGCAGAGTCAATCACCTGAACGAGTCGATCCTCAGCCTGGAAGAGGATCTTGGACACAAAGTTTCCATGAGCGAGCTGTCGGCCTATCTGGAAATGCCGCTTGAGGAGATTAAAGATGTTCTGCGTATGGCCGGTGATGAGATGAAAGATAAATCAGATGTGAGATGATTCCCGCCTCAGCAGGCGGCGAGCAACAAGCCGTGCACCTCGCAGCAAGAATGCCAGAGGCATTCTTGAAAAAATGTTCTGCCGGATGGAAGGCTGTCATATAGTATGAGCAGGGGGGATTGCATGGAAAAAATGCAGAAACGATCAAAACCAGTGACCCTGCTCATTTCACTTCTGGGTTCCTGGATCGTCACAGCAGTGCTTCTTGTGCTGCTGGCAGCTGCGATGATGAAATTTCAGTTAGAAGAAGGAAAGATCTCGGCGGCTGTGACCGTCATTTATCTGGGATCCGCCTTTTTGGGCGGAAGGATCGCAGGCAGAAGGACGGAGAACAAAAAATACCTGTGGGGGCTGCTCGCAGGAATGTGTTATTTTGCAGTGCTTTTTCTTCTGACACTGATCCTGAAACGGAACATAGATCCGTCTTCCATACAGACGATAACGACAGCCTGTCTGTGCATGGGAGGCGGAATGTTAGGCGGAATGCTTGCTTTTTAAAAGCATTTCGTGTAAAAGTTCGTATAGATTTTTAAAAACAGTTATGTTAAAATAGGCAGATGTTAGATTCAGAAACAGCCATCAAAGATGGAGGAAATACAGGATAATGATGAAAGAAAAATATGAATCGCTCTCAGCGGTTGAATTAAAGGCGATTGCAAAAGCCAGAGGCCTGAAAAATCTTTCCGGTCTGAAAAAGAGTGAAGTAGTTGCAAGAATGCTTGAGGCAGATGAAAAAGAACGTGAACAGAAAATATCCGAAGAAACGGAAGAACGTGCACAGACACAGACTGTAAAAGCGGAAAGACCAGAGATGACAGAGCATGCAGAGAGATCCGAAAAGCGTCCGGAAGAGAAAACAGGACTGGATTTTTCACAGCTTGACAGCGGTCAGACAGTGACCGGTATTCTGGAAGTAATGCCGGATGGTTTCGGATTTATCCGATCCGATAACTATCTGCCGGGTGACCATGATATTTATGTTTCGCCGTCCCAGATCCGAAGATTCAATCTGAAGACCGGAGATATCATCAGCGGCAATACACGTATCCGCACCAATACCACGCAGCAGGAGAAGTTTGCAGCCCTGCTCTATTTAAAGAGCACAAACGGCATGCATCCGGCAGAAGCTGCCAAAAGATGCAATTTCGAGGATATGACACCGATCTTTCCGAACCAGCGTATGCGTATGGAGCGTGATTCGAGAAATGTAGCCATGCGTATCGTTGACCTGATCTCACCGGTCGGCAAGGGACAGCGAGGAATGATCGTGTCACCGCCGAAAGCCGGAAAGACGACACTATTAAAAGAGATGGCAAAGTCCATCCTTGGAAATGACCCGGATATGCATCTGATCATTCTGCTGATCGACGAGCGTCCGGAGGAAGTTACCGATATCAAGGAAGCCATCGTCGGAGATAATGTAGAAGTAATCTATTCTACCTTTGATGAGCTGCCGGAGCATCACAAACGAGTTTCCGAGATGGTGATCGAGCGTGCAAAGCGTCTGGTTGAACATAAAAAAGACGTTACGATCCTGCTCGACAGCATCACAAGACTTGCAAGAGCCTACAACCTGACGGTTCCGCCAAGCGGACGTACCTTATCCGGCGGTCTTGACCCGGCGGCACTGCATATGCCGAAACGTTTCTTCGGAGCAGCGAGAAATATGCGTGAGGGCGGAAGCCTGACGATCCTGGCAACGGCACTTGTCGATACCGGAAGCAAGATGGACGATGTCGTATACGAAGAGTTCAAGGGAACCGGAAACATGGAGCTTGTCCTTGACCGCAAGCTTTCCGAAAAGAGAGTTTTCCCGGCACTGGATATCCAGAAATCCGGTACCAGAAGAGAGGATCTTCTGCTCGATCCGGAAGAGCAGGAAGCAGTGTACATCATGCGAAAAGCATTAAACGGTATGAAGTCGGACGAAGCTGTCGAGAACATCCTGAATATGTTTGTACATACGAAAAACAATAAAGAACTGGTACAGGTGGTTAAAAAACAGAAATTTATATAAAATCGTTGCTTTTTATAAAGACTTATGGTATAATTCAAACGCTGTCTAACAGACAGTTTAACTGTAGGGACTTACAGGGATAGTCCGGGGTATCTTGCCGTGGAAACATCAGGAGCGGCATTGACCGGAAATCGACCGAGAAAGGTAAGCAGTTCACAAAATAAGAAAAAGAGGTGAAAATCATGAAGGAAGGAATCCATCCAGAGTACTATCAGGCAACTGTAACTTGCAACTGCGGTAACACATTTGTAACAGGCTCCACAAAAAAGGATATCCATGTTGAAATCTGCTCCAAATGCCATTCATTCTACACAGGACAGCAGAAAGCAGCAGCAGCACGCGGACGTATTGATAAATTCAATAAGAAATACGGCATCAAATAATAAGCGTTTTGGGTACAGGAGTATACAGATGTCCTGCGAAGGTAGGATGTATATGCTTAAGATAATGAGAGGGGTTGAGGTTGAAAAATCTCAACCTTTTTTATCACACGGATTTTTTGTGTGGATGTTTTGAACGCAGAGAAGCGGATTGTGAATGTCCACTTTACACAAAAAGTTTCCGGGTGTGGAAGTTGGAGGAAGCAGCAGTATGAAATCATCCAATATAGGCGGTCAGGCGGTCATGGAAGGCGTGATGATGCGAAATGCAGATAAATATGCAGTCGCAGTCCGCAAAACCGACGGCGAGATCGTTGTGAAAACAGAAGAATATAAAGGTATTGTTCAAAATAAAAAAATACGTTCTCTTCCGATCATACGAGGTGTGTTCAGCTTTATAGATTCCATGGTTCTTGGTATGAGTACACTGACTTATTCTGCATCTTTTTTTATGGATGAGGAAGAAGAGGAGAAAGACGAAAAGAAGGAGTCCGTGATGATGGGGCTGACGATTGCATGTTCAGTTGTGATGGCAGTAGCCATTTTTATGATACTTCCTTATTTTTTGTCACAGTTGTTTCGAAAATTTACAGATTCTACTACTTTGATCACACTGCTTGAAGGTGCAGTTCGTCTTGTGATTTTCTTTGGGTATATTCTGCTCATTTCCAGAATGAAAGATATTCAGCGTGTGTTTATGTACCATGGTGCAGAACATAAGTGTATTAACTGTATAGAGCATGGCATGGAGTTAAATGTGGAAAATGTGCTGAAAAGTTCCAGACTGCACAAACGCTGCGGAACCAGTTTTTTGTTTATCGTTATGATCGTCAGCATTATTTTCTTTTTGTTCATCCGGATTGAATCCCCGATCTGGCGAGTGGTATTCCGGCTTTTGCTGATCCCGGTGATCGCAGGCGTTTCGTTTGAGTTTATCCGTCTGGCGGGAAAGAGCGAAAATAAACTGGTAATTTTTTTATCAAAACCGGGTATGATGTTGCAGAAGCTTACAACAAGGGAGCCGGATGCTTCCATGGCAGAAGTAGCGATCGCATCGGTAGAGGCTGTGTTTGACTGGAGAGCATATCTGAAAGAAAATTTTGGGTGGCAGGAGAAAGTATGACGTACGAAGAAGCACGAAAAGAAGCAGAACAGATTCTGAAAGGGGCAGAAGTTCCGGATGCGGCTCTGGATGCCTGGTATCTTTTGGAATATGCGATACGGAAGATTGAAAAAAAGGAGACCGGGCGAACCTGGTATCTGATGAACCGAAAGGAAAGCATTCTGCCGGGGACACTCTTATACTATCAGGAATTGGTCTCCCGAAGAAAACAGCGGATTCCGCTGCAGCATCTGACCGGAGAACAGGAGTTTTACGGTTATCCATTTTATGTCAATGAACATGTACTGATCCCAAGGCAGGATACGGAAGTTCTGGTAGAAGAAGCACTGAAGCGAAAAAGAGAGGGCATGAAGGTGCTGGATCTGTGTACCGGTTCCGGATGTATTCTGCTCAGTATTCTGAAAAATCTGAAGCAGGGAACGGGAGTCGGCATCGACATCTCAGAACAGGCACTTGAGGTTGCAAGACGAAATGCGAAAAGGCTGGGGCTGGAAGCAGCAACAACTTTTGTTTTAAGTGACTTGTTTGAGAAGGCACAGGGACCGTACGATATGATTGTCTCCAATCCGCCTTATATTGAAACGGAAGAGATTGCACAGCTGATGCCGGAAGTGCGGGATCATGAGCCGCGTCTGGCACTTGACGGAATGTCTGATGGGCTTTATTATTACAGAAGTATCGTTTCACAATGCAGGGATTATTTAAAAGAAGACGGTGCACTGCTGTTTGAGATCGGTGCAGGGCAGGGAGCTGCAGTGAGTGAACTGCTCAAAGAAGCCGGTTTTGTGTCCGTCCAGGTAATAAAAGATCTGGCAGGGCTTGACCGGGTAGTTGCAGGAAAAGCAGGTACAAAGAAAGGAAAACAAGAAAAAGATGTTTGATAGACTGGAAGATTTGCTGATTCGATTTGAAGAGATCATGAGCGAACTGAATGAGCCGTTTGTCGTCAACGACCAGACCAGATTTCAGAAGCTTATGAAGGAGCAGAGTGATCTGCAGCCGATCGTGGATGCATATAAAGAATATAAAGAGAGCAAGCAGACGGTAGAGGACAGCCTTTCCATGCTGGAAGAAGAGTCCGATGAAGAAATGCGAGAAATGCTCAAAGAAGAACTGAATGATGCAAAGAAAAATATCGAAGAACTGGAACATAAGCTCAAAATTCTGCTGCTTCCGAAAGATCCGAACGATGAGAAGAACGTTATCGTCGAGATACGTGCCGGAGCAGGCGGGGATGAGGCGGCTTTATTTGCAGCTGAGATTTACCGCATGTATGTGAAATATGCGGATATGCACCGCTGGAAAACAGAAATGATGAGCTTAAATGAAAACGGTATCGGCGGTTTCAAGGAAGTAACATTCATGATCACCGGGCAGGGTGCATACTCCAGACTGAAGTACGAAAGCGGTGTACATCGTGTACAGCGTGTACCGGAGACAGAGTCAGGAGGGCGTATCCATACTTCCACGATCACGGTTGCGATCATGCCGGAAGCAGAAGAAGTAGACTTCCAGCTGGATATGAACGACTGTAAATTCGATGTATTCCGTGCATCTGGAAACGGCGGACAGTGTGTCAACACGACAGACTCCGCAGTACGTCTGACACACATCCCGACCGGTATCGTCATCTCCTGTCAGGATGAGAAATCTCAGCTGAAAAACAAAGACAAAGCACTGAAAGTACTGCGTTCCAGACTTTATGAAATGGAACTTGCAAAACAGCACGATGCAGAAGCAGAAGCAAGAAGAAGCCAGATCGGAACCGGTGACCGTTCCGAGAAGATCCGTACTTACAATTTCCCGCAGGGACGTGTGACGGATCATCGTATCAAACTGACACTGCACAGACTGGACGGTATCTTAAACGGCGATCTGGATGAGATCATTGACAGCCTGATCGCAGCAGATCAGGCAGCGAAACTTGCAAATCTGCAGGAAGCTTAAAAGTGATTGTATATAGTATAAGGAAGTGAGGTTTGTATTATGGGTAAATATTTTGGAACCGATGGTTTCCGAGGGGAAGCCAATGTAACTTTGACGGTAGAACATGCATTTAAGGTAGGACGTTTCCTTGGTTGGTATTACGGACAGGAGCATAAGCCAAGGATCGTCATCGGAAAAGACACCAGAAGAAGCAGTTATATGTTTGAATATGCACTGGTAGCAGGCCTGACCGCATCCGGAGCAGATGCGTACCTTCTGCATGTGACAACCACACCGAGTGTTTCCTATGTGGTAAGAACCGATGAATTCGACTGCGGTATCATGATCTCAGCAAGCCACAACCCATTTTATGACAATGGGATTAAAGTGATCAACGGAATGGGATGTAAACTGGAAGCAGAAGTTGAAGCTAAAATTGAGGCATATATTGATGGCGAGAGTGGAGAACTTCCGCTGGCGACAAAAGAAAATATCGGCCGCACGGTGGATTATGTTGCCGGAAGAAACCGTTACATCGGCTATCTGATCTCTCTTGCAACCAGATCCTTCAAAAATTACCGCATTGGGCTGGACTGCTCGAACGGAAGTTCTTCTGCAATCGCAAAGAGTGTTTTTGATGCACTGGGAGCGAAGACTTATGTGATCAACAATGAGCCGAACGGAACTAACATCAATACAAACTGCGGCTCCACACACATCGGTGTACTGCAGCAGTATGTAAAAGAAAAAGGCCTGGATGTCGGATTTGCCTATGACGGTGATGCAGACCGGTGTATAGCAGTCGATGAAAATGGCAATGTTATTGACGGGGATCTGATTCTTTACGTGTGTGGAAAATATTTAAAAGAGCAGGGCAAACTGAAAAATGACACGATCGTAACGACCGTCATGTCCAACCTCGGTCTGTACAAAGCATGCGACAAAGCCGGCATTCACTACGAAAAGACAGCTGTTGGTGACAAGTATGTCTATGAGAATATGACACAGAACGGCCACTGCCTGGGCGGAGAACAGTCCGGACATATCATTTTCAGCAAACATGCGACAACCGGTGACGGTATCCTGACTTCTCTGATGATCATGGAAGTGCTTACCGAGAAAAAACAGACACTTGGAACGCTGGCAGGAGAAGTGAAGATTTATCCGCAGCTGTTGAAAAACGTGCGTGTTGCCGACAAGAAGACAGCAAGAGAGAATCCGGAAGTACAGAAAGCCGTCGATCAGGTGGCAGAAGCACTTGGAGATGAAGGACGTATTCTGGTGCGTGAAAGCGGAACCGAGCCGTTGATCCGTGTTATGGTAGAAGCAGCAGAAGACGCACTCTGCGAAAAATATGTAGATCAGGTCGTAGATGTTATGAAGGCACAGGGACTGGTTGTAGAATAAGAAAAAAGTGTGGGCTGTCCTTTTTCAAACAGGGCAGCCTTTTTTATAAGAACAGGAAACAGAAGGTATGATAAATTTTAGAAAAGTAGAGCTGGAAGATCAGAAAGCGTACAAACCTTATATGACACAGCAACAGTGCAGAAGCTGTGAGTGTACCTTTGCAAATCTGTACCTCTGGTCCAGGTTTTATGCTGTTACGGCGACGGTGGAGAACGGGATGTTGCTGACAAAAAGTGAGGAAGGCGACTATCTGTCTTATGGATTTCCGATGGGAAAGCCAAAGTATTTAAAAGAGGCGGTAGATGCACTTTATGAGTACAGTAAAGAGAAGAAACGCAAGTTTCAGATGCACAATGTAACACCGGAACAGTTTGCACTTTTAGAAGAAATCTATCCGGGAAGATTTCAGATCGAATACCGCAGAGACTATGCAGATTATGTCTATGAAGCAGAAAAGCTTGCAAAATTATCCGGAAAGAAATATCATGGAAAGAAGAATCATACGAACAAGTTCAAAAAGCTCTATCCGAACTGGCAGTATGAGAGACTAAATGATTCGAACGTGGAAGAATGTTTTCAGATGGCACTGAAATGGAGAAACAAAAACGGTTGCGGAGAAGATCCAGAAAAGAACAGTGAGATGTGTGTAACCCTGAATTCACTGCGGCTGTATAAAGAGCTGGATCTTCGCGGAGGCGTGCTTCGTGCCGAAGGAAACGTGGTTGCGTTTTCTATCGGAGAGCCGGTCTCAGATGACACCTTTGTAGTCCACATTGAAAAAGCATTTGCTGATGTGCCGGGTGCTTATCCGATGATCAATCAGCAGTTTGTGGAACATGAAGTGCAGGGATTTTCCTACGTGAATCGAGAAGAGGATATGGGCGAAACGGGACTTCGCAGTGCCAAAGAATCCTATCACCCGATTTTTATGGTGGAGAAAGGCATTGTGACAGAGAAAGGGGAATAACAGCATGATTTCAGAGAAGATGAGAGGATATGTGGAGAACAGTTCTGCGATCCGTGCAATGTTTGAAGAAGGCAAAAAGATGGCAGATCAGTTCGGAGCAGAAAATGTATACGATTTCAGCCTCGGTAATCCGAATGTGCCGGCACCTGCCGAAGTAAAAAATGCAATCGAAGAAATCCTGAAAAACGAAGATGCACGGATGGTGCATGGCTATATGAACAATGCCGGATACGAAGATGTCAGAGAGGCTGTTGCAGCGTCGTTGAATCAGCGTTTTGGCACAGCATTTCACAAAGAAAATATTTTAATGACAGTCGGTGCGGCAGGCGGCATGAATGTCCTGATGAAAACCCTGTTAAATCCGGGCGATGAAGTGCTGACCTTTGCACCTTATTTCGGAGAATATCGTGCTTATGTGACGAACTACGACGGTATTTTAAAAGAAGTGGAGCCGGATACCGAAACTTTCCAGCCAAACCTGAAAAAATTTGAGCAGATGCTCAGCGAAAAGACAAAAGCAGTCATCGTCAATACACCGAACAATCCGACCGGAGTTGTCTATTCTGAAGCAACCATTCAGAAAATGGCAGCGATTCTGGAGACAAAACAGAAAGAATTCGGTACAAGCATCTATCTGATTTCAGACGAACCTTACCGTGAGCTGGCATATGACGGCGTGGAAGTGCCGTATCTTACCAAATACTACCGCAACACGATCGTTGGTTATTCTTTCAGTAAATCTCTGTCACTTCCGGGAGAGCGTATCGGCTATCTGGTGATGCCGGATGAGCTGGACGGTGCAAAAGATATTATCGCAGCAGCAGCCGTTGCAAACCGTATCCTCGGATATGTCAATGCTCCGTCTCTGTTCCAGCGTGTGATTGCAAAATGTCTGGATGCAAAAGCAGATCTGGAGTACTATAACCGCAACCGTGAGACACTGTACAACGGACTTCAGAAGGCAGGACTTACCTGCATCAAACCGGAGGGAGCTTTCTATCTGTTTGTAAAATCGCCGATTGCAGATGAAAAAGAATTCTGCCAGAAAGCAAAAGAATACCATCTGCTGATCGTTCCGGGAAGCTCTTTTGCATGCCCGGGCTATGTGAGACTGGCATACTGCGTTTCTTATGAAACCATCGTAAATGCACTGCCAAAATTTGAAGAACTGATGAAAAATTATAAATAAACGCACGGACGAGGAGGAACGAAACATGAAGGCATGGGAAAAAAATGTCAGAACAGTGGTACCATATGTACCTGGAGAACAGCCAAACCAGATCGGAATGATCAAGTTAAACACCAATGAAAATCCGTATCCGCCGGCTCCCGGAGTGCAGGAAGCAATCAAAAGCTTGGATGATAAAAAGATGCGTCTTTATCCGGATCCGACCGCAGATCTGCTGGTGAGTGAACTGGCTGACTTTTATCATCTGGATAAAGATCAGATTTTTGTCGGCGTTGGATCCGATGATGTGCTGGCCATGTGTTTTCTGACGTTTTTCAATTCCGAACGTCCGATCTTCTTCCCGGATATCACCTATTCTTTTTACGATGTATGGGCAGATGTATTTCGCATTCCGTATGAGTGCCAGCCGCTTGATGAAAATTTTCGCATTGTAAAAGAAGATTATTACCGGGCAAACGGCGGTGTGATCTTCCCGAATCCAAATGCTCCGACCGGAATTGCACAGGATCTTTCTGATATCGAAGATATTCTGCAGCACAACCAGGATGTGGTTGTGATCGTGGATGAGGCGTACATTGATTTCGGCGGACATTCTGCACTGGAGCTGATCGACCGCTATGAGAACCTGCTGGTTGTGCAGACGTTCTCAAAATCACGTTCGCTTGCCGGTATGCGGATCGGATATGCTTTCGGAAACAAACAGCTGATCAAGTATCTGAACGATGTGAAATATTCTTTTAATTCTTACACGATGAACTATCCGTCTCTTGTGATCGGAAGAGCGGCACTTGCAGACCGTGCTTATTTTGAAGAGACAAGGAACAAGATCATTGCGACCAGAGAGCGTGTCAAAAAAGAACTGGCAGGACTTGGATTTACCTTTGGAGATTCGATGACAAACTTCTTGTTCATTACACACGAAAAAGTGGCAGCCAGAGAACTGTTTGAGGCATTGAAGATCAAGAAAATTTATGTGCGTTATTTCAATAAACCAAGGATCGACAACTATCTGCGTGTGACGATCGGAACGGATGAAGAGATGGATGCACTGCTTGCATTCTTCCGTGACTATCTGAAGAAAAAAGCCTGAGAAAGGGAACAGCGAAATGGATGAAAGAAACGAAGATTACGATATCTACGGAAGTTTTGCCTGTGTATATGATAAATTCATGGACAACGTGCCTTATAAAGAGTGGGGCAAATATCTGAAATCGCTCCTGGAAGAACAGGGTATTTCAGACGGGCTTATGCTGGAGCTTGGATGCGGAACAGGAAGTCTGACGGAGATTTTAGCAGATGCCGGATACGACATGATCGGTGTGGATCTGTCCGCAGACATGCTTGATATTGCTATGGAAAAACGGGAACAGTCCGGCAATAATATTCTCTATCTTTTGCAGGATATGCGGGAATTTGAGCTGTACGGGACAGTTCGGGCAGTGGTCAGCATCTGCGATTCCATGAATTATCTGCCGTGTGAAGAGGATTTTCTTCAAACTTTAAAGCTGGTCAACAATTATCTGGACCCGGAAGGGGTGTTTATTTTTGACCTGAACACACCATACAAATACCGGGAACTGATCGGGGATGCGACGATCGCAGAGAACCGGGAGGATGCCAGTTTTATCTGGGAAAATACCTGGTATGAAAAGGAACAGGTCAATGAATATGACCTGACGATTTTTGCAAGGACAAACGGAGAATATTATCAGAAATTTTTTGAGACACATTACCAGAAAGCCTATGAACTGGAGACGGTCAAAGAGCTGATCCAAAAGTCAGGGATGGAATTTGTGGCTGCTTATGATGCATTTACCAGAGAACCGGTCAGAGCGGACAGCGAACGTATTTATATTATAGCGAGGGAAAAAGGAAAGAAAGGAACCAAGCAGATATGACAGACTATATTGTAAGAGCGACGGCAGCGGACAGTCAGATCCGTGCCTTTGCCGCCACGACAAGAGAAATGACAGAATATGCAAGAAAAGTGCATGAAGAAAGCCCGGTTGCCTGTGCAGCACTGGGAAGACTGATGACGGCAGGAGCCATGATGGGAGCGATGATGAAAGGAGATAAGGATCTTCTGACCCTTCAGATCCGGGCAGACGGTCCACTTCGCGGCATGACCGTGACGGCCGATGCAAAAGGAAATGTCAAAGGGTTTGCCGGAAATCCACAGGTGATGCTGCCTCCGAATGCTCTCGGAAAACTGGATGTCGGCGGTGCAGTCGGTCATGGCATTTTAAATGTGATCAAAGATATGGGTATGAAAGAGCCGTACGTCGGACAGGTTGGGCTGCAGACCGGAGAAATTGCAGAAGACTTAACTTATTATTTTGCAACTTCTGAGCAGGTTGCTTCTTCGGTCGGACTCGGCGTACTGATGAACCACGACAATACGGTTCGTCAGGCAGGCGGATTTATCATCCAGCTGATGCCGTTCACCGATGAGAAAGTGATCGATGCTCTGGAAAAGAAGCTTTCCAGTGTGAAATCGGTGACAAGTATGCTTGATGCCGGTATGACACCGGAAGATATTTTGCAGGAGCTGCTCGGTGAATTCGGTGTGGAGATCACCGAAAAGACGGAGACACGTTTTGCATGTAACTGTTCAAAAGAGCGTATGGAAAAGGCTCTGATCAGCATCGGCAGAAAAGACCTGGAAGAGATGATAAAGGACGGCGAACCAATCGAGATGAACTGCCATTTCTGTAATTCGCATTATCAGTTCAGCGTAGAAGAACTGAAAAAAATTCTGGCACAGGCAAAGAAAAGATAACGTTCAGAAGAAAAGGAGGCGAAAGGCATGAGAGATGGTTTTATCAAAGTTGCGGCAGTCACACCGGATATCCGTGTGGCAGACTGTGAATACAATGCAGAACAGATCTGCAAAAAAATGAAAGAAGCGGCAGCCCTTGGCAGTAAGATCATTGTATTTCCGGAGCTTTGTATCACCGGTTATACTTGTGAGGACCTTTTCTGGCAGGAGGTACTTTTAAATGGAGCAAAAGACGCACTGGATCAGATCAGAAAAGAAAGCCGTGAAATCGATGCACTGGTCTTTGTCGGACTTCCGTGGGAATGGAAAGGAAAGCTTTACAATGTTGCAGCGGCGATCTGCCATGGCAGACTGCTGGGACTGGTGCCGAAAAAGAATCTTCCGAATTATTCTGAGTTTTATGAGATGCGTCATTTTGAGCCGGCAAACGAAGAACTAGATTACATTGAATATCCGGGTGAAGAAGGGCAGGAATGGATTCCGTTTGGCATGCAGCAGATCTTTTACTGTCCGCAGATGGAGGGTCTTACTGTTGCAGCGGAAATCTGTGAAGATCTCTGGGTGCCGCAGCCTCCAAGCATCACACATGCCATTGCAGGAGCCAATGTGATCGTCAACCTTTCTGCAAGTGATGAAATCACCGGAAAGGACAGTTACCGCAGAAATCTGGTTGGCGGACAGTCGGCAAGACTGGTCTGCGGTTATATTTATGCAGATGCCGGAGAAGGAGAATCTTCTACGGATCTTGTCTTTGCCGCACACAATCTGATTGCAGAAAACGGAACAATCCTTGCACAGTCAAAACGTTTTGAAAATGAGATCGTGACAGCAGATCTGGATATCCACAGGATTCGTGCAGAACGCCGCAGAATGACGACTTATCCGACTACGCAGGAAGAATACGAATGGACGGAGTTTGAACTGAAAACGGAAGAGACAAAACTGGAGAGAACGTTTGCACGGACGCCGTTCGTTCCGCAGAATAAAAATGACCGGGAACGTCGCTGCGAGGAAATCCTCTCCATCCAGGCACTTGGTCTGAAGAAACGTCTGGTGCACACAAACTGCAAAAGTCTGGTAGTCGGAATTTCCGGTGGACTGGACTCTACCCTGGCACTTCTGGTGGCAGCCCGTGCCTGTGATATGGCAGGCATCGGAAGAGATCACATTCTGTCTGTGACAATGCCATGTTTCGGAACGACAGACCGCACCTATCAGAATGCCTGTGAGCTGACCAGAAGACTTGGAGCTACCTTAAAAGAAGTGGATATCCGAAAGTCCGTGACATGCCATTTTGAGGATATCGGTCAGGATATCAACTGTCATGATGTCACCTACGAAAACGGCCAGGCGAGAGAGCGTACACAGGTACTGATGGATCTTGCAAACAAGAGCGGCGGTATGGTGATCGGAACTGGTGACATGTCAGAACTTGCACTTGGCTGGGCAACCTACAACGGTGATCACATGTCAATGTACGGCGTGAACGCTTCCGTTCCGAAAACACTGGTACGCCATCTGGTGCGTTACTGTGCCGATACCTGTGAGGATCGCAGACTGGGAGAAGTACTGTATGATATTTTGGACACGCCGGTCAGCCCGGAACTTCTGCCGCCGGAAGACGGAAAGATCTCACAGAAAACAGAAGATCTGGTCGGACCTTATGAATTGCACGATTTCTTCCTGTACTATGTGCTTCGATTTGGCTATGCACCGGGCAAAATTTACCGTATTGCCGGAAAATCGTTTGCCGGTGTGTATGACGATGAGACGATCCTGAAATGGCTGAAGAAATTTTACTGGAGATTTTTTGCACAGCAGTTCAAGCGTTCCTGCCTGCCGGACGGTCCGAAGGTCGGATCCGTCGCAGTATCGCCGAGAGGAGATCTGCGTATGCCAAGCGATGCCTGCGTGCGTCTGTGGCAGAGAGAGCTTGAAAAATTATAAATCACATAAATATTAAGTTGAAATAAAAAATAATATTTGACAGAAAAGCAATCTTTATGTATACTTCTATACAGAGAGCAACGAAAGAGGGAAAGCAAAAGGGGGTGCCTGTGACAGCACCTACCTTTGTGCTTTTGCCAGAGAGTTTTTGATTGCCTGAAATAATAATTCAGAAGTATATTTATTCTCACGGGAGCAAGTGATCCCATCTAAGGACTGTTTCTGACAGATCTGTTCGGACAGTTCATCCAAAGAAGGTTCTACGAGCGGAAAGGCAGTAGTGACCGAATCCCCAAGATTTACAAGGCGAATAGAATCAATCTGATCCGTATTTAACGTAACTTCAATATCCGCATAATGGTTGTTTAGAATCAGGGAAGCCGTATAGACTCCGGGCTGATATCCGACGGAATCTGCATCAGCGGAAGAAGAAAACGTTGTTTTTGTATCCGGTGTATTTGATGCATCGTGTGGCCGGAACATCAGAAAAAGCAGGATCAGAAGTACCAGGATTAAAAAGATAAAAATGGCAGTGTAGATCAATTCTCTCATGTGCAGGACGACAATTTTAGGTTTGGACATCGGTGTTTCCTTTTCTGTTTTTACCAGTATATTTCGCAATGCTTCTCGATATGACGTTTGACTTGAATCAAAAGAGGTGGTTTGTATGAAAAACGATGTATGGCGTGCACCTCGCAGTAACGATGCCAGAGATATTCTTAAATCTCAGGAAATCTCTGCATGCAGGAAAAGAAAGGAGAAGAATTTGGATGAACACAGACAAATGGAAAAGGATACTGGCAGGCTTTCTGGCGATACTTTGTCTTCTGACGTCGCCGATGTCCGTCTATGCATCCGGGATGCAAAAGAGCAGTTTTGCGGGAAAGAGACAGACAATGAGCAGTGAGAAAGCAACAGAAGCGAAGAGTGCTCAGAGCGAAATGCCGCAAAGACAGACCGAACAGCAGATGCAGACGGAAAAACAAAAGCAGACCGAACAAAAGCGGGAGGAAGGTCTGGAGTCAGAGTCTGCATCGAAGAAAAATCCGGAGATAAAACAGGAGTCCGAAGAACAGAAAAATCCGGAGACAAAAAAAGATCCAGGCAGTCAGGAGAATCTAGAATCGCAAAGGAAACAGGAATCGAAAGAAAATACGGTTCAGGGCAGTTCGGATCAGACGGAAAAGGTGATGGATTCGATGAAAATTTCACAGACAGAGCGGCAGAACCGAAAAGCGTCCGGAGAGGAAGAAACCGAAAAAAATCCGAAAGTGAAAAAGCAAAGTGCGAAGAACGAGGCGAGAGCTGCATCAGACAGCATTTATCTGACGGTGCGTTCCAGTGCGGTGACGCTGGATAAAGCATCCGGTGTGAAAGTTGGAAATGTAAAAACACAACTGCCGGATGGATACGAAGGCTACATTCGAAGGACTGCCAAATGTGAGACGAACCTTGGCAGTGATGTTTTTACAGCCGAAGGCGGACCGCTGAATGGCAGGGAGGACTGCAAGACACTTACGGCAAAAGACAAGAATAAGTATTATGCCTGGTACCGGAAAGGGATGTATTATCAGGGAAAATGGGTGGACATCAAAGTGACACTGGTTGATTTCGAACTGCGGGACGGAGCATTTTTCCGTTTTGTGACGGATCGGCCGGGGATTGAGACCTGTAAGGTAGAGTGGGCAGAGACAAAAATGGAGTTTTTCCGCTCAGATAATGGAAATGCGATCGATGTCAAAGGTTATATTACATTTCAGGATATCGATCTTTATCAGGGAATCCTGATGAAAAATGGTTTTGGAAATGTTTATGTGAAAAGAGCAGCACTGGAAAATCTGAAAGCAGCAACGGTGAAGGGCAAAAATTATTACTTTGACACGTCCGGTCTGAACCAGAGCGGAAGTGATACCGGCTTTATGCTGTCGGTACTGATTTCGGGAAAGGCGGCGACAGCGGTCTTTACATTTGTCAGGCCGGAAAACAATCTTGGAACCTCTACAACACCGTCCGGTGGGCTTGTGGCAAAAGCTTACAAAATGTTTCCAAATGCCCATCCGCATATCGAAAAATATGTTTCGGACAGTGACGAAAAGATGACGTCCGAAAACCGCCTTTCCACCAGAGAAGAGACATATACCTATACGCTTCGCACGATGGTTCCAATCGAAAATGAAGAAACCTGTTACCATGATCTGAGCATTTCCGATCAGTTGGATGATTTTCTGGAGATTAAAAATGTCACTGTGACAAACGAAAACGGGGCAAATGCAGAAAAGTTCTGGACGATACAGAAAACAAATGCGTTTGTGGCTCGATGCAGTGATATCAAAAATACCAGTTTTTACGGCCATACGTATGATTTTCAGATCACGGTCGGCGTGAAAAAGGATGCCGGTCTTGAAAAATGCTGGGATCCGGCAAAGAAAATGGCAAGGATCAAAAATCAGGCATCTGCCTCTTCTGACGGCAACACGGTTCGATCACAAACTGTAGTGACAAATATTGCACCGGTGAAATCTTCCGTTTCGGTGGAAAAGAGAGATGGCAAAACAAAAGAAAAACTTCCGGGGGCCGTCTTTGCCGTATACGAATGGAACGGCAGCAGATATGCAACAACACCTCTGTTTCAGCTGAAAAATGAAGCAGATGGTGTGTATGAAAGTGCAGAAATACTTTCTTATACAGATGAGAACAAGGGAAAATTCAAGATCATAGAAGAACAGTCGCCGGAAGGCTACACAAAGAGTGGATGGGAGAAGGAATTTGTTATCTCACCGTTTGAAAGCAAAAAAATCACGTATCACGGTGACAACGCCTGTTTCAATGAACCGCTGTGGATCACCGTGCAAATTCAGAAAAAGGATCTGGAGACAGGAAAAGCACTGTCGGGTGCGAGATTTGCGGTATACGAATGGAATCAGGAACAGCAAAATTATGTGCCGTATGCAGCTTGGCCGGAGCTTGTGACAGCCATAAACGGAGAGGCAGTCAGCGGTAAACTTTACTATCAGAAAAAGAACGAAGGAAAATTTCGACTTCAGGAAACACAGCCGCCGAAAAACTATTTTGGAGATTATGTGGACGGTGAGAAAGAAAAAGGGCTGAAATTCTATGATTTTCGCGTCACTGCCCAGAATGCAGGACAGAGCCTGGAGCTGACCAACAACGGGAAGCAGACGGGATTTGTCAATACACCGCAGATGGCATCGATCGCGGTGAAAAAAATCGGCGAGGTCTTAACAGAAGCCAGAGATTCGGCGGAGGGTGTGATATTTCTCTATGAAAAGCAGCCGCTTGCCGGAGCAAAATACGAGATTACAGCGGCAGAAGATATCTATAAGGCCGACGGAGTGACACTGGCTCTGAAAAAGGGTGCAGTGGCACAGCAGCTGGTAACCGGAAAAGATGGTACGGCAGTCAGCAGGAAGTTGTATCTTGGCAGGTATCATGTGACAGAAACCGAGGCACCGCAGGGCTATGTGCGAAAAGATACGGCAGCAGGAAATACCAGAACAGTGACACTTTCCTACCGCGGACCGGAAATCCGGGAATATGTAAGCGAAGAGCAGGTCTTTGAAAATGAACGCCCAAAGATGCAGGTGACGGTTTTCAAACACTCCGAGAACACACAGAAGGGACTTGCAGGAGCACGGTTTGGATTGTATGCGGGAGAAAACATTCTGTCGGATGGAAACAGGATCGCAGCAAAAGATACGCTGCTTGCTCTGGCGTACAGTAAAAAAGACGGAAGCTGTCTTTTTGATGCGGATGTTCCATGCGGTTACCGCTATTATGTAAAAGAAATCCAGGCACCGGAACATTACTATAAACAGGTGAAAAAAGCACGTTATGAGTTTCAGTGGATTTATCAGGATGATAAAACACAGCTTTACACATTCCCGAAACCTGGAAGCGAATCAGAAGCCGTTTTTCTGAACCAGGAAGTAACAGCAGAAGTTACGGTTCAGAAAGTGGATGCACAGAGCGGACTTTCCAGGCCACAGCAGATGGCATCTTTAAAAGGAGCCGTGTACGGCATCTATGCAAAAGAAGCGATTACATCGGCAGATGGCGATGGAGAGATTCTCTATGAGAAGAATGCAGAAGTCATGCGAAAAGAGACGGATACAGAGGGCAGACTTTGTTTTACAGGACTGCCACTTGGAACGTACTATGTAAAAGAAATCAAAGCTTCGGAAGGATACCTTGCCGATGCCGCAGTTTATACGGTGGACTGTGCCTATGAAGGACAGGATATTCTTGTGATCAAAAAAGAAGTGTTCAGTAAAGAACGCATCAAATCTCAGCCATTTACTTGCTTTAAACTGACCGGAGACAATAAAGAGACGGATCTGGAATGGATGAGAGGTGCCGGATTCTCTGTGTACAGTGTAAAAGAGCTGGAAGAAAAAGGACATCTGAAAAAGGGCAGTGCACAGCTGGAAGATGCAGTCCTGATCCAGGAAGTAATCGATCAGTATCGGGATAAAGATACGCTTCAATATCAGAAAATGAAAGCCCTGGAAACGGCAGCTTATTATGATGAGGCAGGTAAGATGCAGCGTCTTAAGGAGCAGTTTTCCGATGAAAACGGAGTTCTGAATATCCGGGCACTTCCATATGGCAAATATCTACTGGTCGAGACGACCGTTCCAGAAGGAAAGGTGGCGGCGGCACCGAAAGTGCTGAACGTCGATTCGGATGAAAAAGACGGACTGGTGGACGGCGACGGCAAAGGGACATTGCAGATGGGATCTGCCATCTGGGATCAGCCGCAGACCAGTTATCTTAAAATCGTAAAGAAAGACAAAACAACCGGGGAAACGGTAGCGAAACCGGGAGCAAAGTATGTGATCCATGATGTCGAAGGAGCCTACTTTAACTGGTATATGGAAGATAAGACCAGTGAGGAAAAAGTCGATTATATCAATCGCTTTGGAAATCTTGTCGTTGCCTATACAAACGGAGAGATGCTGGGATCTTATGAAAATCCTTATGTGACCGCAGAGCGAAAGGACAGCGACGGCAGAGTGCTCGGCACTTATGTCTCAACGACCACAACACTGCCGCAGGGACTTTATATTTTAGAAGAAGTGCAGGCACCGGAAGGTTATGTACGCCAGGGAGCAGAAGGAAGATACCGCAAAAGAAACGGACAGTATTTCTTTGAAGCTTCGGCAAAAAAGCTGCCGGGTATGGAAGCGGTCCACGCACTGAAAATCACAGAAGAAGCGGTCGGAACCTGGGAACAGGCAGACATTGCTTCTAAAGATTACCGGGTGCGTGTGCAGATCGGTTCGGATGAGGCAAAGACAACGTATGACAGACTGGCAGGAGCCTTTGTGACGGAAGCGGTTCAGGAAAACGAGGCGGCAGTCGGCAAACTGAGCATTTATGCGGAGGGAGAAGTACTGACCGGATACGATCTGAAAAAAGGATTTGCCTATACCTGTAAGCCGCTTGCCGGCAATGTCTTTGTCGTGCGGGCAGCAGAAGATATCTTTTCCGGTGAAGGAAAGGGAGGACAGACTTTACTTTTTGCAAAAGGAAGTGTTGTGACCACACTCACTACCGATGAAAATGGAAAAGCATGGACGGAAAAAATAAAAGCAGCCGGCTGGGAATGGTATGGACTTCCGCTCGGCACTTATACGCTGGAACAGATAAAAGCAGCCAAAGGCTATGCACTTTCCGGAGAAAATCAGGCGGCAAGAACATTTGAGATCCGATATGCCGGACAGGAAGTTCCAATCCGGTATCAGAGTGAACTGTATGAAATTCCAAGACAGAGAGCACAGATCCAGATTGGAAAGAAAGATGCAGAAACAAAAGAAAAACTTACAGGAGCAAAGTTTGGGCTTTATGCGGCAGAAGATATTTTGGCAGCTGATCAGAAAAGCATCCTGGTAAAGAAAGATACCAGACTGGCGATCGCAGAGACAAAAGAAGCGGAAAACGGTATTATGGATGCGGCATTTGACCTGGATCTTCCGATGGCACACTATTATGTCAGAGAAGAAAAAGCACCGGATGGATATTATCGGTCTGATAATACAGAAGAAATTTCCTTTACAGCTGAAGATGACAGCAAAAATGCATCAGAAGATGGCAGATCCGAAGATAATATGGCAAACAGGACAGAAAATGACAGGAAATCAAATGCCAAAACAGGCACACCGCATGATGCTACAATCAAATCGTATGTACGCACGTTTGAAAACTATAAAACAATGCTTCAGATTAATATCATGGACTATGATACAGAAACGGAGCTGGATGGAGTAAAATACAGTATCGTGGATTCGAAGGGTGAGATTGTGCAGGAAGCAGTCAGTATACATGGCAACAATGTGCTGATCCGGGGGCTGAAAGTCGGAGAAACTTATCAGATCAGGGAGACAAAGGCAAGAGAAGGATATAACTGGCAGATTCTGGAAAAAGAAGGTTATAAGTCCCCGCATGTAAAAGAAGGATACGAACAGGGAAATCGTTTCTTTGAGGGAATCGCAAGTAAGGTATTTCGGTGTCAGGAAAATCAGGCAGAGATTCGGCTAGAAGACAAAGAATGTGTACAGGTTGTCAGCCTGTTTAACCGTTCCATTTCCGGAAAACTGGAGATCCGAAAAGAAGGAGAAGTGCCGGAAGCGGAGATCAAAGATCAGAAACTGCAGAAGATAGTCTATGAGACAAAAGGGTTAAAAGGGGCAGAATATGACCTTGTGGCAGCAGAAACGATTCCGCATCCGGACGGTTACAGCAAAGACCTTTATCTGATGGGAACGACCATTGTCCATGTGATAACCGATGAACAGGGAAAAGCGGTTCTTTCGGATCTGCCGCTTGGAAGGTATGAGATCAGAGAGACAAAAGCTCCGTCCGGCTACACGCGAAAGCAGAAAGATGCAAAACGAAACACAGAACTGTTGTGGAAAGACAGTGCAGATCTGGAAATTACCGCAACAGAAACCTTTTTCAACGAAAGACAGAAGATTGATATCGGGCAGGAACCGGATGGCCCGGAGGTGTCTCCGACGGTACCGGAAGAGCCGGGAACGATCATCGGAGAAGAGTGGAAAGGAAGGACCGGTGTATTTAAGAAATGTGTGGACGGAGAGAAAGAAAACAGGCCGGAAGGAGCAGAATTCACACTTTATGCGAAAAAAGATATTACGGACGCAAACGGAAGTGTTGTGCTGCCGGCAGGAACGGAGATAGAGCGTGCCATTTCAGATCAGAGCGGAAGAGCCGTTTTTCAAACAGATCTGCCGCCTGGCACCTATGCAGTAAAAGAAACAAAAGCACCGGATGGATATTATCGATCTGATACGGAGCGGATTTTTGATTTTGAACCGTATAAAGACCAGGATCACATTTTTATCATCCGTATGAAGAGCGAGATCGAAAATGCGGCAGTAAAAGTAAGACTGTTTCTGAGAGATGATCTCACGAAAAAAGAGTTGGCAGGTGCGAAACTTCAGATTCTCGATGAAGATGGAAAAATTCTGCATGCAGTCAGCACAGAAAATACGGAAGGAAAGGGCTGTCTGATCCTGGGGCTGAATCCGGAAAAAACGTACCGCATCGTGGAAGTTCTTCCGAGAAAAGGCTATAAAAAAGAAATCCTGATCCCGGATTCCATGAAAGACATTCTGAAACAGGAGCAGAAACAGGAGGTTACTTTTTCTGTTTCACAGCAGTACACAGAGGAAACGATGGAGCAGATGCCGGAAGAAGTAGTTTTCAATCTGGAAAATGCTTTCATGACCGGAAAGGTGAAAATTTCAAAGACAGGAGAGATCTTAAACGAAGTATCCAGAAAGCTTGGAATTGTACAGGGATTATGGAACCAGATAAAAACCTGGTTTGGTTATCAAACAGGAAGCGTAAAAGGTGTAAGCTTTACAGTAAAAGCGAAGGAAGATCTGTATCACCCGGATGGCGTGACCGGTCTGATCTGCAAAGCGGGAGAGGTTGTTCCGTATCTGGTACGAAGTCAGAAGACTGCGAAAGCAGAAGGAGATACTGATCAGGATGGAAGTCTGGTGTTTGAACAGATGTATCTTGGAACATACGAGCTGGAAGAGATAAATATCCCGGAAGGATATCAGAAGAAAAAAGATAAGGTTTCGTTTGTGCTGGCAGAAACGTCAGATGGAAGTGAAGCAGATGTCACAGAAGCAGAAGTCCCGGTATACAACGAACGCCAGAAAGTGGAGATCCGGGTAACAAAATGCGATAAAGAAAATCCACAGAAAATGCTGGAAGGTGCAGTTTTCGGACTGTATGCAGCAGAGGATATCAAAACAGCAAAAGGAGAAGTTCTTCTGGAAAAAGGAACTTTACTGGAAACACAGAAAAGTGATAAAGAAGGAAACCTGTTGTTTGTCAGCGACCTGCCACTTGGAAAGTATGAAGTCCGTGAGATTGCGGCACCGGATGGCTATATCCGGACAGCACAGACAGAAGAGATTGATGCATCCTGGAAAGAAGACGGGATGGCAGTACAGAAATTCCAGGTTATCTTTGAAAATCAGATCACAAAAGTGTTTGTGAAGAAGACGGCATCCGATACAAAAGAACTGTTAGAAGGAGCAAAACTGGCCATTTATCAGGAAAATACCTGTATCGAAAGCTGGATCACAGAGAAAGAAGAGCATTGCGTGGAAGGGCTGGAAGTCGGAAAAACCTATACCTTGCGGGAACTTTCACCGGCACCTGGCTATGCAACAGCAGCAGAACAGGTATTTCAGATGCAAGATCATAAAGAGGAAGATGGCACTTATCAGGGACAGAAACTGGAAATGCAGGACCCGCCGACGGAAGTTCATATCACTGTCTTTGAAAAAGACGGAGATAAAAAAGTTCCGCTTGGAAATGTAAAAGCTCACCTGGAGACACCGCAGGGCGAGACGCTCCTGAAAGAAAACAGTCCGATGGAACGGGACGGCATCTGGGAGTCCGGAACAGAACAGGCAGAAATCTTTAAAAAAGTGGCGATCGGGCACTATAAGATCGTAGTGGATGAAATTCCGAAAGGTTATGTACATCCGGATGTGATAGACATTGAGGTGAAAGATACAGCGGAAGTACAGAAATTTGAAGTTCTGGTGGAACCAATCTGTATCCGGATTACCGGCTATGCATTGTCTTCAGCAGCAGAAAAGAAGCAGACAAGAACGATCCGGTCTGGGATTTATGTACATATCAGAGATCTGTTTGAGGAGCGGTCACTGGAACTTCCGGAAGCCTATACACGTGTTCCGTCTGGCAGTTATCAGGTGAAAACAGACCGTGTACCGGATGGCTATGTACTTCCGGCACAGACGAAGATCACGGTAAGAGAAGATACGTCAGAAATACAGGATTTTGAGGTAGAGATCCGTCCGACAGTGATTAAAATCGAAGCCGTTGACAAAAAGACGCAGACACCACTGGAAGGGGTAAAGATCAGTGTGGTTAATGAAAAAGGAAAGAAAATCTGGAAACATGTGACACTTACTGCTTTGAAAGAAAAAGTAATCCCATCCTGGTATACCATTCAGGTCGAGAAAGTGCCAAAAGGTTATCAGAAACCGAAAAATCAAAAGATTAAAGTCAAAGCAGTTGCAAATGTCCAGAAATACAAAGTGGAACTGACGAAAGAAGCACAGGTGCAGACAGAAAAACGTGTGGATACCGAGAACTTTGATAAAACAACCGGAAACGACCATTCAGGATTTTCATCAGATAATACATCGGATAATGAAAACGCTGTGACAGCAGCCAAAACAGGTGATGCATCCTGGATGGAAATGTGGATCTTCGCAGGTCTGATGGCAGCATCGAGCATGATATTATGGTTTTTCAGAAAGAAAATACATATCAGATAAAAATAAGTAGATATCAGTAAAACAGCCCGGAATCGACTGCCGGATTTCAGATAAGTATGACTGGAAGAATGGAGTCTAAAAGAATAAAACACAGAAAAATGGAAATAATCACGATAGTGAGTAATAAGAAGAGGTGAAAAATGTGCAGCAGAAGCTATCGACAAGCCTGGAAGAAAATCAGAAATATTTCCGCCGGATTCTGCGGACGGACAAAAATTTTGACATCATCAGCAGAACGACGATGGTAGCAGACCGAAAAGCAGTCTATTACTTTGTGGACGGATTTTTAAAAGAGAGCATTGTGGAAAAGTTACTGGAATTCTTTTATTCTGTGACCCCGGAAGATCTGCCGGAAGACAGCGAAGAGCTGTCAAGAGATGCCATGCCCTATGTAGAAGTTGAACTTTTAGAGGACTGTGAGCAGATCACAACGCAGATTTTATCGGGCGTGATGTGTCTGTTTATTGACGGGTATTCCAGATGCTTTGCCATGGACTGTCGTACCTATCCGATGCGAAGTGTCGAAGAGCCGGACAAAGACAAAGTACTGCGAGGACCAAGGGATGGTTTTGTGGAAACCATCGTATCCAATACAGCACTGATCCGAAGAAGAATCCGCAATCCGAAACTGTCCATGGAGATGAAAAATGTCGGAAGCACTTCGCATACCGATGTGGTGCTGTGCTATATGGAAGATCGTGTGGATTCCGGATTCTTGCAGCAGATCGAAAAAAGACTGGAGCAGATCAGAACGGATGCCCTGGCAATGAACCAGGAGAGTCTTGCAGAATGTCTTTATCCACATAAGTGGTACAATCCATTTCCGAAATTTAAATATACGGAGCGTCCGGATACGGCAGCAGCTGAGATCCTGGATGGGAAAATTGTGCTTTTAACGGATAACTCTCCGGCAGTCATGATCCTTCCGGTATCGGTGTTTGACATTATGGAAGAAGCCGATGATTTTTATTTTCCGCCGGTGACCGGCACGTATCTTCGTGTTACAAGGTTTGTCATAGCACTGCTGACACTGCTTCTGACCCCGACCTGGCTGCTTTTTTTACAGAATCCGCAGTGGATACCACCGCAGTTTGCATTTATTAAAATAAGCGGAGATCTCTATGTTCCGGTCTTTGCACAGCTGCTGATCCTGGAATTTGCAATCGACGGTCTGAAACTGGCAGCGATTAATACGCCGGGTATGCTGACAACGCCACTCAGTGTGATCGCCGGTCTTGTTGTCGGTGAATTTGCAGTCCAATCCGGGTGGTTTAATGCAGAGACGATGTTATATATGGCATTTGTGGCAATCGCAAATTACACGCAGGCAAGCTATGAACTGGGATACGCCCTAAAATTTATGCGGATTCTGCTGCTGATCCTGACGGCGGTTTTCGGACTTGCCGGATATGCGGCAGGTCTGGTAATCACGTTCTTAAGTCTGCTTCTGAACCGTACAGTATCCGGAGAAAGTTATCTCTATCCGCTGATCCCATTTGACGGAAAACAGTTTTGCAGAAGGATTTTCCGAAAAAGAATCCGGTTTAATATCAACCTGAAAGAATAATGAAGATAACAATGGGTGTGCTTTGAAAATCAAAATCGACACGAAGGAACATGAATAAAAAAAGTACACAGGATGCATATTAAGGATGGGCATAAGAAGCTCCGAAAAAGCAAAGAAAAGGAGAAGACTATGAGAAGAACAAGAAGCATGCTGGCAGTCCTTGGAATTGTCTGTGCACTTTCCGGTATCACAGGATGCAGCAACCGAAACGGAAATACATCGGCAACGAGCGGAAGCGAAAGCAATATGCAGAACGGAAGCAATGGTACACAGGCGGAAAGCAATATGCAGAACGGAAGCAATGGTATACAGACGGAAAGCAATATGCAAAACGGAAGCAGCGGTACACAGGCAGAAAGCAACACACAGAAGAATAACAGCACAAAAAAGAACAGAAACCAGTCGGACACTTCGCAGTCACGCCGCACAGACGGAGCAGATGGAGTACTCGATGATGCAGGCGATATCGTCCGTGATGCAGGTGATGCAGTCGGAGATGTGGTTGATGACCTGACCGGTGAGACAACCGGCCGCAGTCGTATGACCGAGTAAAGATGAGGATTCGCTGAGGTAAGTCATGGGGGCAGAAACGTTGCCTCTGTGGCTTCTTTTTTGGATTTACAGCCAGATGTACGAAAATTATTTTGCTACAAAGCAATTCTTAAAAATCCGGAGAATATCTGCTGGACAAAGAAAACAGGCTTTTCTATAATGAAAACGTCAGAGGTTCTGTGTGGGTAGAATGATCAGACCAGCGTGCAGATGCATAGCAATTTTGACAGGAACATGCAAAGAGACGACAGGAATCGAGAGTCAGTTTTCGAGAGTCGGATCTGAATAACAGAAAAAGAGGAGAAACGTATGAGATTTCGACCATGCATTGATATACATAACGGAAAAGTAAAACAGATCGTAGGAGGAAGCTTAAGAGACGAAGGAGATCAGGCAAAGGAAAATTTTGTGTCTACACAGGATGCGGCATTTTTTGCAGAGATGTATCAGAAAGACCGGATAAGCGGCGGACATGTGATTTTGCTGAATGCAAAAGATTCTCCGTTTTATGAAAAAACAAAAGAGCAGGCCATGCTGGCACTTCGGACGTATCCAGGAGGACTGCAGGTCGGAGGCGGCATTACCGATGAAAATGCGAAAGATTTTCTGGAAGCCGGAGCTTCTCATGTGATCGTTACCAGCTTTGTATTTAAAAACGGCGTTTTTTACCGAGAAAATCTGGAAAAGCTGCTTCGGACAGTCGGAAAAGAACATCTAGTGCTGGATTTAAGCTGCCGCAGAAAAGAAGACGGATACTCTATCGTCACAGACCGCTGGCAGAAGTTTACCGATGTAAAGTTAAGCGAGAAGGTACTTGACGAACTTTCCGGCTGCTGCGATGAATTTCTGGTGCATGCAGTGGATGCAGAAGGAAAAGCACAGGGAATTGAAAGAGAACTGGCAGATATGCTCGGAAGATGGCAGGGAATACCGGTCACCTATGCCGGTGGCGTTGGAAGTTTTGCGGATCTTCAGGAACTGAAAAAACTTGGCAGAGATCACATCGATGTTACGATAGGAAGTGCCCTGGATCTCTTTGGGGGAAGCATGCCTTACCGGGAAGTTCTGCGTGTGTGTGCCGCCAATTTGGATGAGAATTCATAAGATAGTATAAAAAAACTAAAAACTTTGCAAAAGTGATTGAAAATATTGTGGAAAATTGCTATAATGTTCACATAGCAGTTTCAACTGCAAATATAGATGCAAAGGAGTTGGGTATCATGCGTTTTACAATTCGTGGAAAAAATATCGAAGTGACAGAGGGGTTAAGAAGTGCAGTCACAGAAAAGCTTGGAAAGCTTGAAAAATATTTCACTCCTGAGACAGAGATTATTGTAACTTTGAGCGTGGAAAAAGACAGACAGAAAATCGAAGTAACTATTCCGGTAAAAGGAAATATCATCCGCTCAGAGCAGGTAAGCAATGATATGTATGTTTCTATTGATCTTGTGGAAGAAGTCATTGAAAGACAGCTTCGTAAATATAAGACAAAAATTATAGGCAAACATAAAGACGGAGGAAACCTCCGCAAAGAATTCATCGAAAAAGAGAACGAAGGTGAAGAAGAGGAAGTAAAGATCATCCGTACAAAACAGTTCGGTATGAAACCGATGTTCCCGGAAGATGCATGTGTACAGATGGAACTGCTCGGACACAGTTTCTTTGTATTCCGTAATGCAGATACAGACGAAGTCAACGTTGTGTATAAGAGAAAAGGAAATACATATGGACTGATCGAGCCGGAGTGCTAGGATCGACCGGATAAAAGAGCTACACCATCTGAAATAAAACAGTAAAATAAATCAATAGCTGCCGCAGGATGCACAGTTCAGCCGTAGATTTTTTGGTGAACGCATGTCTGCGGCAACTTTTTAAGTTCTTATCCGCTGTTCATAGGTTATTTACAAAAATTTAATTGTCTATGAAGTGATAAAGTGATAGAATGGAACTGTTTTTTAAGGTAATTAATGTGATAGGAGAATATAGACAATGAATGTGTTTCAGAAAATGTTCGGTACGCATAGTGAACGTGAAGTAAAGCGAATTATGCCGCTGGTTGAAAAAATTGAAAAACTGCGTCCGACAATGATAGAGCTCTCTGACGAAGAACTGAGAGGCAAAACAGCAGAATACAAAAAAAGACTGGCAGAAGGAGAGACTCTGGATGACCTGCTTCCTGAGGCATACGCTACCGTTCGTGAATCTGCACGACGCGTACTGAATATGGAACATTACCGTGTACAGCTGATCGGAGGTATCATTCTGCATCAGGGGCGTATCGCAGAGATGAGAACAGGTGAAGGTAAAACACTTGTATCTACCTTACCGGCATATCTGAACGCTCTGGAAGGAAAAGGAGTTCATGTAGTAACGGTCAATGATTATCTGGCACGTCGAGATTCTGAGTGGATGGGAAAAGTCCATGAGTTTCTTGGTCTGACCGTTGGATGTGTACTGAATTCCATGGACAGTGAAGAGAGACGTAAACAGTATAACTGCGATATCACTTACATCACCAACAACGAGGACGGTTTCGATTATCTGCGTGATAACATGGTTATTTATAAAGAACAGCTCGTTCAGAGAGATCTGCATTATGCGATCATCGACGAGGTGGACTCAGTCCTGATCGACGAGGCACGTACACCGCTGATCATTTCCGGTCAGAGCGGCAAGTCCACAAAACTGTACGAAGTCTGTGACATTCTGGCAAAACAGCTGGAGCGTGGTGAAGCCAGCGGTGAAGTAACTAAAATGTCGGCCATTATGGGCGAGGAGATCACAGAGACCGGTGACTATATCGTAAATGAAAAAGATAAAGTCGTAACACTGACACAGGACGGTGTTAAGAAAGTAGAACAGTTCTTCCAGATCGATAACCTTTCCGATCCGGAGAACCTGGAGATCCAGCACAATATCAACCTGGCACTGCGTGCACACAGTCTGATGCACCGTGATCAGGATTATGTAGTAAAAGATGATGAAGTATTGATCGTAGACGAGTTTACCGGACGTATCATGCCGGGAAGACGCTACTCGGATGGCCTGCATCAGGCAATCGAGGCAAAAGAGCATGTAAAGGTAAAACGTGAGAGCAAGACACTTGCAACGATCACATTCCAGAACTTCTTCAATAAATATAAAAAGAAAGCCGGCATGACCGGTACTGCACTTACCGAAGAAAAAGAGTTCCGTGATATCTACGGAATGGACGTAGTTGAAATCCCTACCAACAGACCGGTTCTCCGTAAAGACCTGGATGATGCGGTATACATGACCAAAAAAGAAAAATTCCATGCCGTTGTGGATGAAATTGAAAAAGCCCATGAAAAGGGACAGCCGGTTCTGGTTGGTACCATCACCATTGAGACATCCGAACTTCTGAGCGGTATGTTAAAGAGACGCGGCATTTCGCACAAAGTCCTCAATGCGAAGTTCCATGAGCTGGAGGCTGAAATCGTAGCAGAGGCAGGTCGTCACGGAGCCGTTACGATCGCAACGAACATGGCCGGCCGTGGTACCGATATCAAGCTGGATGATGAGGCAAAGGCAGCCGGCGGTTTGAAGATCATCGGTACCGAGCGTCATGAATCCAGACGTATCGACAATCAGCTGCGTGGACGTTCTGGACGACAGGGTGACCCGGGAGAATCCAGATTCTATATTTCGCTGGAAGATGACCTGATGCGTCTGTTCGGTTCCGAGCGTCTGATGAGCATCTTTAAATCCATCGGTGTTGCAGAAAACGAGCAGATCGAGCACAAAATGCTTTCCAGTGCAATCGAGAAAGCACAGATGAAGATCGAAGGAAACAACTACGGTATCCGTAAAAACCTGCTGGAGTACGACCAGGTCAACAACGAGCAGCGTGAAATCATTTACAAAGAGCGTCGCCGTGTTCTGGACGGAGAGAGTATGCGTGATTCTATCTTCAAGATGATCACAGACATCGTGGACAATACCGTTGATATGTGCATTTCTGATGATCAGGATACTTCAGAATGGAATCTTCAGGAACTGAACGGACTTCTGATTCCGATCATTCCGCTGCCGAAGATTGAGATTTCACAGAAAATGAAGAAAAATGAGCTCAAACAGATGCTCAAAGAGCAGGCTGTGAAGCTGTATGAGATGAAAGAAGCAGAGTTCCCGGAACCGGAACAGATCCGTGAACTGGAGCGAGTGATCCTTCTGAAAGTCATCGACCGCAAGTGGATGGATCATATCGACGATATGGATCAGCTGCGTCAGGGTATCGGACTTCAGGCTTACGGTCAGAAAGATCCTCTGGTAGAATACAAGATGAGTGCTTACGAGATGTTCGATGCAATGTCTGCGGCAATCCAGGAAGACACTCTGAAGCTTCTGTACCATGTAAGCATGGAACAGAAAGTAGAACGTGAAGAAGTTGCAAAAGTAACCGGAACAAACAAAGATGATTCCGTACAGAATGCACCTCAGAAACGTGAAGAAAAGAAGATTTATCCAAACGATCCGTGCCCATGCGGAAGCGGAAAGAAATATAAACAGTGCTGCGGAAGAAAGAAATAAACACCTCGCAGAGACTGAAAATAAAAAAGAAAGAGGTGAAGCAAGTGGTTGAATTAGATCAGTTTAAGTATGAATTAAACAATTTTAAGGAACCATTAGTGGAAGTGAGGGATTCACTTTGACCTGGCTAACAAAGAGCAGCGTATCCAGGAATTAGAAAGAGAGATGGAAGCTCCTGATTTCTGGGATAACCCGGAAAAATCACAGGAATCCATGAAAAATTTAAAGAGCATGAAAGACGATATCGCCATTTATGCCAAGTTAAAAGATGAGTTTGATGAGATCGAAACTCTGATCGAGATGGCAGCAGAGGAAAACGATGAATCTCTGATACCAGAGATTCAGGATCTTCTGGATGATTTCAGGAAAACTTATGATGATATCCGTATAAAAACACTGTTATCTGGAGAATACGATAAGGATAATGCGATCGTGACGCTCCATGCGGGAGCAGGCGGAACAGAGTCCTGCGACTGGGCGGGCATGCTGTACCGTATGTATACCAGATGGGCGGACAAACATGGTTTTGCAGTGGATGTGCTGGATTATCTGGATGGCGATGAGGCGGGCATCAAGTCCGTTACCTTCCAGGTTAACGGAGAAAATGCCTACGGCTATCTCAAATCCGAAAAGGGTGTCCACAGACTGGTCCGTATCTCACCGTTCAATGCGGCTGGAAAGAGACAGACCTCGTTTGTATCCTGCGATGTCATGCCGGATATTGAGGAAGACATCGATATCGAGATCCGGGATGAAGATCTGCGTATCGATACTTACCGTTCCAGCGGAGCCGGCGGTCAGCATATCAACAAGACCTCCTCGGCGATCCGTATCACCCATCTGCCGACCAACATCGTTGTTCAGTGCCAGAATGAGCGTTCCCAGCACATGAACAAAGACAAAGCGATGCAGATGCTGAAAGCAAAGTTGTATCTGCTGCAGCAGCAGGAGAATGCAGAGAAGCTTTCCGGTATCCGCGGCGAAGTCAAGGAGATTGGCTGGGGAAACCAGATCCGTTCCTATGTCATGCAGCCGTATACGATGGTAAAAGACCACAGAACGAATGCAGAAACAGGAAATGTGGACAGCGTGATGGACGGTGGTATTGACCTGTTTATCAATGCTTACCTGAAGTGGATCACACTTGGCGAGTCTTCCGGAGAAGCAGGCGATATGCCTGATTAAGAGCAAGAATAAAATACAGGAAACTGTATGGAACATGATAGAAGAAAATCTGTCTTCGGGCAGATTTTTTTCGCTTTTTATCAGCAAAGCAAGAAGGAGAATCTGATATGGCAAAACGTATTTTGAATATGACAGCAGAAGAAATGACGCATGCAACAAAAAGTGAACTGATCGAAGCGATCGCAGGCAGCGAGGGAAGGGTCCTTGCAAGTGAGACGATCGGCATCACGATTCCTCTGCTTACCGATGTGACCAATGCAGAGTTTGCAGCTTCCATGGGAGCAGACCTGATCCTTCTGAACATGTTTGATGTGCAGGAGCCAAAAATCATGGCACTGCCGGAAGTGGAAAAAGAAGAGACGGTACGAGAAGTAAAACGTCTGACCGGACGTATGGTCGGCATCAATCTGGAACCGGTGGAAGAAAGCTATGCTTCCGATAACAAAGAGACCCTGTGGGAGATGAGTGCCGGACGTTATGCAACGGTGGAAAATGCCATTCAGGCTCAGAAAATGGGCGTGGATTTGATCGTTCTGACCGGCAATCCGGGAAATGGAGTGAGCAATCCGGCGATCATTTCTTCCCTGAAAGCGATCTCAGAGGCAGTCGGAGAGAAGATCATGTTGGCAGCCGGGAAAATGCATGCCTCCGGTATCATCGGCGAAGGCGGCGAGAACATCATCACGAAAGAAGATATCCGCCAGTTTGCAGAGGCAGGAGCCGATATCATTCTGCTGCCGGCACCGGGAACCGTGCCTGGCATCACGACCGAATATGTGCGGAAACTGATCAGTTATGCACACAGCCTGAAAAAGCTGACGATCACATCGATCGGAACTTCTCAGGAAGGTGCGGACACCGATACGATCAAACGCATCGCACTGGAGTGCAAGATGGCAGGAACCGACATCCACCACATCGGTGATTCCGGATACGTGGGAATGGCACTGCCGGAAAATATTATGGCGTACGGAACTGTGATCCGCGGAATCCGCCATCAGTATCACAGAATGGCACAGTCCATCCGCAGATAAATATCAGTGAAGTTTTGTACTGCAACAAGTAAGGTACAAAATCACAGCAAAAAGCTTACAAAACAGGTCAGATGACAAAAATTTTATCATCTGGCCTGTTTTGTCAATAGAATCCCGGGCATACTAATGTTAGAATGTAGGCAATTCAGAAAGAACTGGATTGAAACAGGAAATTTCCAAAGAAAACGAAGACAGGATGGCGGAGGCAGGAAGGTTAGCCTCAAACATTGGAAAGGTGGGCATTCAACATGAAAAAAGGGTTAAAATATACGATGGCAGCAGCAGCCGGAGCAGGAGCAGCGATGCTTCTGAGTAAGAAAACAAAAGAAAATGAGCATAAACAGAAAGAGATAAGCAAAAAAAGAGAAGACAAGAGAAAAGATTACCGCAATACCGAGCGTGGAAAATATGAAAAGAACAGCAAAGGTATTTATTACAGCAACGGCAACTACGAAGCTTTTGCAAGACCGGAAAAACCGGAAGGTGTCGATGGCAAAAATGCTTACATTGTCGGAAGCGGACTGGCATCTCTGGCAGCAGCCTGCTTTCTGGTAAGAGACGGGCAGATGAAAGGATCCCATATCCACATTCTGGAAGCAATGGATATCGCCGGAGGGGCCTGTGACGGTATCTTTGATCCGTCCCGCGGTTATGTGATGCGAGGCGGCAGAGAGATGGAGAATCATTTCGAGTGCCTGTGGGATCTATTCCGCAGCATTCCGTCCATCGAAACACCGGGCGTATCGGTTCTGGATGAATATTACTGGCTGAACAAAAAAGATCCGAACTACTCTCTTTGCAGAGCAACTGTGAATCGTGGAGAAGATGCACATACCGATGGCAAGTTCAATTTAAGCCAGAAAGGCTGCATGGAGATCATGAAACTGTTCATGACAAAAGACGAAGATCTTTATGATAAAACAATCGAAGATGTATTTGATGACGAAGTGTTTGATTCCACCTTCTGGCTGTACTGGAGAACGATGTTTGCATTTGAAAACTGGCACAGTGCATTGGAAATGAAGCTCTACTTCCAGAGATTTATTCATCACATCGCCGGACTGCCGGATTTCAGTGCTTTGAAATTTACCAAATACAATCAGTATGAATCCCTGATCCTGCCGATGCAGAAATATCTGGAAGAAGCAGGCGTAGATTTCCAGTTCAACACCGAAGTGACAAACGTTGTATTTACCTTTAAAGAAGGCAAAAAGATCGCAACATCGATTGAATGCAAAGTGAACGGAGAAGAGGACAATATTCTCCTGACAGAAGATGACCTTGTCTTTGTCACAAACGGAAGCTGTACGGAAGGAACCATTTACGGAGATCAGAACCATGCACCGGATGCAGATGCAGAAGTACGCAGAAGCGGCTGCTGGGATCTGTGGAAAAACATTGCAAAACAGGATCCGTCCTTTGGACATCCGGAGAAATTCTGCTCGGATATCGAGAAGACAAACTGGGAGTCAGCAACGATCACGACTTTGGATGACAAGATCATTCCGTATATCACAAACATCTGCAAACGTGATCCGAGAAGCGGAAAAGTGGTAACCGGAGGAATTGTAAGCTGTCAGGACTCCAAGTGGCTGCTCAGCTGGACAATCAACCGTCAGGGACAGTTCAAAGAGCAGGATAAAGAAAAAGTCTGCGTATGGGTATATGGACTGTTTACGGATGTGCCGGGCGATTATATCAAGAAACCGATGAAAGAATGTACCGGAAAAGAGATTACCGAAGAATGGCTGTATCACCTGGGCGTTCCAACCGACAAGATCGAGGAACTGGCAGAGAACAGTGCTGTCTGCGTACCGACGATGATGCCGTATATCACTGCATTCTTCATGCCAAGAACCAAAGGTGATAGACCGGATGTCATCCCGGATGGATGTACAAACTTCGCATTCCTCGGACAGTTCGCAGAGACTCCGCGTGATACCGTCTTCACAACCGAGTATTCAGTGAGAACCGCAATGGAGGCTGTTTACGGACTGCTTGGTGTGGACCGCGGCGTACCGGAAGTATGGGGAAGCGTTTACGATATCCGTGAACTGCTTGACAGTTCCGTCAAACTGATGGATGGCAAATCACCGCTGGAGATCCAGCTGCCTGGACCGCTGAACGCACTGAAAAAACCGGTCATCAAAGTGGTAAAAGGAACCGTCATTGAGAAACTGCTTCGTGATCATGGGATTTTAACAGAAGATATGTAATCCTGCCGGATATTTCCAGACCGGAAAGAGTTCTGCTTCTATTTATATGGTGGTCAGCCAATCCAGCTTTTAGCGGGACACCGGGGATGATTCCCCGGTGAACTACTTGAAAAATCCTCCAAATAGGGCTATAATAGTTGAACAGACGTAAGGATACACCAAAGTTTGTATGCATTCGAATGAAATTGGAGGAAATCATGTATAAACTGATAAAAAGAGATGGCAAGGCAAAAAGGGGTGAGTTTCACACCGTGCATGGCGTGATACAAACCCCTGTTTTTATGAATGTCGGAACGGCAGCAGCGATCAAGGGAGCAGTATCGACCGAGGATCTGCAGCAGATCGGCACACAGGTGGAGCTGTCCAACACCTATCACCTTCACGTAAGACCGGGTGATCAGGTTGTAAAAAAGATGGGCGGACTGCATAAATTTATGGTATGGGACAAACCGATCCTGACAGACTCTGGTGGATTTCAGGTATTTTCGCTGGCGGGTCTTCGAAAGATCAAAGAAGAAGGCGTATATTTCAATTCCCATGTAGACGGCAGAAAGATTTTCATGGGACCGGAACAGAGCATGCAGATCCAGTCCAATCTGGCGTCCACGATCGCCATGGCATTTGATGAGTGTCCGTCCAGTGTGGCAGAAAGAGAATATGTCCAGCGTTCGGTAGAGCGTACGACAAGATGGCTGCATCGCTGCAAAGAAGAGATGGCAAGACTGAACAGCCTGCCGGATACGATCAATCAGCATCAGATGCTCTTTGGTATTAACCAGGGTGCGATCTACGAAGATATCCGTATCGAGCATGCACAGCAGATCCGTGAGCTGGATCTGGACGGCTATGCTGTCGGCGGTCTGGCCGTTGGGGAGAGTCATGAGGAAATGTACCGCATCCTGGATGCAGTTGTACCGGAGCTTCCGGTGGATAAGCCAACTTATCTGATGGGGGTTGGTACACCAGCAAATATTCTGGAAGCAGTAGACCGGGGAGTTGATTTCTTTGACTGTGTTTATCCAAGCAGAAACGGCCGCCATGGCCATGTCTACACGAACCATGGAAAGCTGAATCTGTTCAATGCAAAATATGAGCTGGATCCGAAGCCGATTGAAGAAGGATGCCAGTGTCCGGCATGCCGTCACTACAGTAGGGCGTATATCCGACATCTGCTGAAAGCAAAAGAAATGCTGGGCATGCGTCTGTGTGTGCTGCATAACCTGTATTTTTACAATCATCTGATGGAAGAAATCCGAGATGCCATTGAAGCCGGCAATTATAAGGCATTTAAAAAAGAAAAACTGTCAGGATTTGAAAATAATGCTTGAATAACAGGCAAGGATTGTGTATGATATAGGTTAGTGACACTTTTTCGGGAAAGCCCGAAATTTAAGCGAAATACGCATGACCAGGAGGTAAATATGAATTTATTAAGTACATCTTCAACAGCAGGCGGACTGGGATTCACCCTGATCTACATCGTGGTGATCTGTGCAGTTATGTGGTTCCTGCTGGTAAGACCGCAGAAAAAGGAACAGAAAAGACTGGACACAATGCTGGCAAGCCTTGCAGTAGGTGACAGCGTTGTTACAACAAGCGGATTTTACGGAGTTGTGATCGATCTGACAGACGAAGACGTGATCGTAGAATTCGGAAGCAACAAAAACTGCCGTATTCCAATGAAAAAATCAGCAATCGCTGAAGTAGAAAAGGCAGAAGAAAGCAAATAAAAGATGTGAAAAAGTACAGAGACGTGGGAATTGTTTCTGTACTTTTTTTATGCGTGTCTCCAGCAAAGCTGGACTACACTTGCCAGTGTAAGTCCGGTCACGATAATCGCCAGTGAGCCGTGTAGTAATACAGGGTGCTAAGCGAGTGGATAAAGTAACCTTGAAAAAGGGGCGAGCAATTGTATCATTCCGCCAAGAGAAACGAAAAGTGGATGCGGCACTAGACTGCTACATTATTTGCACTTTTACAAGATGGTATAACAAGAAATACCAGAGACATAATTGTATGTCAAAGGTGGGATTTGTAAGAAATAGCATTTATGGAAAAGGATTAAAGAAAATGGCTAGAGCATGACGTAATGCTGTAGAAAGAAGAATGTCGGAAAGCTGTGTGAGGGAGAAACTTATGCACGGTTTGATGAGGGGGATGAAAATTTCACCCGCCTATTCTACCTTACAATTGAGAATTTCCTGAGCGATATTTTGTTAAAATTTGTGTTTATATATAAAATTTTGCGAATATAAATATTTTTTCTCTTTATTTAACAAAAAAATAATAATTTTATATTATATAGAAAAAAATAAACATATTTAATAAAAATAAGATTGACAATAACACTATTTCATGCTAAGGTGCAAATAACAAGTAAATGAAGTACAGAAAGGAGATAGTATGGCAAATATTAAAGGAAAAGTAAAGACGTTGGCAATGGTAAAAAACGTAGTGAATGTAAAAAATTGTACTAATTTTGGTTGTATGGCAATTGACGGAAAGAAAGCTTGGGGATTAAAAACTGCAAGCGGAAATGAGTACAGTGTTGTACATTATTGCAGTGATGTTAATGACAAAGTTTCTTTAAGATATACAACTCCTAAAGGACTTTTGGGACATGGGAACTGTATGACATGTAGCAATTCTAATTTGTTGTTTGGGGTGTCTAACGGACTTAATGGGGAGAATTATATTGTTCGTGTACCACGTGGGTTTAAAGGTGACTGGGATCGGAAAGTTATATTTAAATCTGAAAAGAAAATTCCGGCACTTGCTTTTTATAGTAATTATCATTATCTGATTCGCGTAGGAGATAGTCCGGAAAATCAAAGAGCACGATTCGGTATTGGGGTTCTGGAAGGCCAGAATACAGCTAATCCGACAGTAAAATATGATTCTTCAAACGAGTTTTATATAAATACAAAATGGACATATAAGCATGTTCAGGATATTCATTATGAACCATCTAAAGGTTTATTGTTCCAGACAATGAACGACAGCACTCTAACAATAAGTAAAATAGCAGTATATGATCTGAATGGTTCATATACTACCTATAATGGAAAGAAAATGTTTAGCCCAAAAGATATGATTACGTTTGATATGCACAATACACATACAAAATACGAAGTGGAGTCACTGGGGCTGGATGAAGACGGATACATTGTTATGGCTTGCAATATTCACTTGAAAACAGAAAGTAATGAAACGGATGCCTTCCAGAGGGTAACAAATGTAAAATACTAGAATAACACTATATAAAAAAGAGGAGATGTAGTCAAATGAAACAAAAAGGAGAATTTTATAAAGTGAAAAAATCTGGTTTTTCTATGTTGTTATTGTTGATATGTGTTTCGATGTTGTCTGTAATGCCTGTATCTGCTGCCAGAAAAAAGAGCCGTTATGACCTTCAGTTTTCAGATTTGAAAGTCAATAAAAAGAAGCTGAAAGCAGGAGAAAAATGTGAAATCAGCATGAAGGTTAAAAACAAAGGAACAGGGAAAATTCAACGTTTGACTGTTACATATCAGGGACCGAAACGTCAGTATTATGATGTTCTGCTGAAATATAAAAAGAAAAGTAAAAGATGGACGGGCAATTTTACAGTAAATAAAGGAATGGAAAAAGGGATCTGGAAGATCTGGTGTGTTACAGCAGATAAAAATTATGATGAAGAGTATCATTATAGTTGTTATAACAAAAATTTAGATAAATTGATTACACCAGGTGCGGATTTTTCAAAGGGAAATATCCAGATTAGTGGAACGAAAGCGGATTATAAAAAACCGAAGATAAGATGGAACAATTTAAAAACCTGGAACGAGCAGGTTACGGCAAAGGGCGGAATAATAAATTGCCGACTAAAGGTAACGGACAACAGTGGTATTTCTTTTGTCAGAATTATCTTTGCAAAAAGACCGGAAGAAGGTAAAAAGCTGATACCGGATATTAGTATTATAATGAAGTATAATAAAAAGACAGGCTATTACGAAGGAAGCAGTACACAGGGAAAAGGAAAGTATCTGGTGGCAGGTATAACAGCGGCAGATCTGTTCGGAAATGAAATTTTTTATTATAATTCACAATGCGAATCATACGGATATTACCAGCCTGAAAACTCAATCCGCAAAGATTTGTCAGACTTAAGTGTAAGCCTTGGAATTTCAGAAGATGATATACCACAGGAGACAGAAAAACAGACAGAAAGTGAAAGAGAACCGATTGCAAAACCAAGAAAAACAGATGTTTTTGTCAATAAGAGAAGCCCGGAGACATCTGAGTATGACTATGCGGTGGTGATAGACAAGGTGGTGTATCAGTATCGGATGGAAACCGATGATTATGCAGTCGTTGCATTTGATGAAAACAATGGAAATATGGAAGATGGAAGAAAAGTAAAAGTAAGGGCAGAGATTCTTGGAAGACCGGTAACGGAAGTTACACTCCATGGAGAATTTGATCCTCCGCAGGGAAGAGTGCATTTGATTCTTCCAGAGTCTGTCAGGAAAATTCAGATTGATGAATGTACATTCAAAGCGATTACCTTTCCATCCACTTTTACAAAGAAAAACAGTAAGAGCATTGTATCTGAATGTACGATAGGAAAGATTTATCTGGCAGGAAAGTCTGTGTATACGGGAAACATATATCAGATAAGTGGACTGAAAACTATAAAGCTTCCATCAAAATTAAAATATATAAAAGCGGGATTTTTAAAGGGGAGCACTGATCTCGAAAAAATTAGTATTCCGAATCAGGTCAGAACAATTGGAAAAGAAGCATTTGCAGGGTGCAGAAATCTGAAAATTTATATTCCGGCTACAGTGAAAAATATTGGAAAAAATGCATTTGGAAAAGGTGATGGATGCGTGAAAAAAATTTACTGTGTGAAAAATTCAGCGGCATATAAATATGCAAAAAAGAATAATATCCCTTATAAAACAGTGTCGATCAAGGAATAAAAAAGGATTTGATGTAAAAGTAATGTAAAAGGTTTTCAGATGCTATTTACAATACTATAAAAATCTAGTATTGTAAAAATAAGATATCCACGAAAGCAGGAGAGTGACAGAAATAGTGGAAAATATCAGGTAATAAACGGCTGAGCACATAAGAGGGGGGTAATATAAACGGCCGTTTTACATATCATACATGCGAAGGAAATGGATGATGTAGCATGAAAAGAAAGCGAATACAGAAAAATAAAAATATCGTAAAAAGGGGCTATATAAATTATGAAACGAACAAAGAAAATCGCAGCATTTCTGATACTGTTTTTATGTGCATCCATGCTTCTGGTTCTTCCGACCTCGGCAAAAAGCAGAAAAAAGTATGATCTTAAGGTATCGGATGTAAAAGTCAGCAGTAAAAATCTGAAGCCGGGAGATAAATGCAAAATCAGCATGAAAATCGTAAACAGGGGATATGGAAAGATGAAAAATGTTTACGTGTGCTATGATTCACCGTCAACGCAGGTGTACTACGTACCGCTTCAGTATAAAAAGAGCAACGGCAGATGGGTTGGAAATTTCAAAGTAGAAAAGGGAATGCAGAAGGGAACCTGGCGTATCTGGAGTATTGATGTGAATCGTGTTTTTGACGATATCTACGCATCCTGGTATGCGTATTATAACCACAAACTTGGAAACCGGTCCTATCCGGGAAGTGATCTCTCAAAAGGAAATATTAAGATCCGGAAGACCAAGGCAGATCATAAAAAACCGGAAATTCACGCTGACACGTTGCAGGTAGAAAAAGTGGCAGACACGGAAAAAGGTGGAAAGATCAGCTGCCGTATAAAAGTAACGGACGGCAGCAGCATCAAAAGAGTAACACTGACTTTAAAAGGGCCTGTCAGCACAGATCATCCGGTAGCAGTAGAGACGGAAATCGAAATGAAATATAATAAAAAAACAGGATATTACGAAGGAAGTGCAAACAAAGAAAAGGGTACCTATCGCGTGGAGAATGTATATGCAGAGGATGTATTTGGTAACCATGGCTGGAAAGAAATTTCCGGATATCAGTTAGAATTATAAAAGCAGAATTATAAAAGAAAAAGATGAAAGATGGATTGTATCCGGATCCATTTTACAACAACATTTCGGGGAGGGCAGCCTCCCCGTTTTTGTATTGCGACACTTTTGCGAGTTAACTTAATAAAGTGTTTTGGCAAATGTATACAGAAGCATTTGCTTACAATATGATGTTGAAATCTTCATAAAAAAATAAGAAAGATAAACAACATAAATGCATAATGTAAAAGTAATGTAAAAGTTTTCCAGATGCTGTTGACAACACTATAAATACGTAGTAGTCTGCCAGAAAAGTACGGAATATCTGCGAAAACGGAAAGACGAACAGAAATCGCAGAACCGTTTATCACTGTTTTCTTACAAAAGGAAACCAAAAGGGAAATAAAGAAGAGGGGAAGAAAATGAGAGAAAAAGAGAAATGCAGGAAAGGGAACGTGCAGTATTTTTGCATGTATACAGCCGGTTTTCTGGCAGCGGCACTTTTATTATTACTGATCTTTGCAAAGGAACATGCATCTTTTACCAAAATGGCGGACGGTGTGGCACAGCATTATGCAGTGCTGATGTGGATCCGTAATACGCTGCGGCAGTTTTTACATGGAAATTTTGCATTGCCGATGGTTGATTTTTCGGTTGGACAGGGGTTTGATGTGATCGGGACGCTGAACTATTACGGCGTTGGGGATCCCGTCAATTTGCTGACCGTATTTTTTGCGGATAACCATCTGGATCAGATGTACATGTTTCTGATCCTGTTTCGGATGTATCTTTCAGGCCTTACTTTTTCTTATTATTGCAGCACGGCCGGGATTCAAAGAAAAGCCTCGGTACTGTGTGGTTCCTGGCTGTATGTATTTTGCAGTTTTGCACTGATCGGTGGAATGAAGCATCCGCTGTTTTTAAATGGTATGCTGTATCTGCCGCTGCTGCTTGCCGGAACGGAGAAAGTCCTGCAAAAGAAAAGCATCCGCTTTTTAAGCGTATCGGTGGCACTTGCCTTTATGAGCAACTACTATTTCATGTACATGAACACCATACTGTGCGGCATTTATCTGTGTGTACGGCTTTTCGGACATTATCGGGAATACGGGATCAGAAAGATCCTACTGCTGATCTTAAAAATGGCGGCGGCGTGGATCTGGGGCATATGCCTTGGAGCAGTGATCATTCTGCCGTCCGTCTATGCCTTTCTTCACAATGCAAGAGTGGACACTGCGGTGGAAGAGGCACAGAACTTTTACAGCATTGCACACTACCGGAAAATGATCCTCGGATTTTTCCAGACACTTCCGATGACGAACGGCTGGACAGTACATGGAACGGCGATCGGCGGTCTTGCCGGTGTGCTGATGCTCTTTACGTCAAAAAAAAGGAGTCGGGAAAATTGCCAGCTGAAGATCGGATTTGTCGTGCTGCTTGTGTTGCTCTGTATTCCGTTTGGCGGAAAAATGATGAATGGTTTTGCTTATGTGACAAACCGCTGGAGTTACGGCATGGCGTTTTTATGTGCACTGATGGCAGCTCAGGCGGTTGCAGATTTAAAAGAACAGAATACAAAAATATTCCTGATCCTTGGAGCGGCAGCGGGCATCCTTGCTGCAGCATTATCCGCATCGAACGGAAAAGCCATGCGATATGCGATCGCAGCTCTTGCAGTGACCGTTCTGACATTTGCACTTGGAGCGATTCTGGAGCGAAAGCAGAGAAAAAGACTGGCAGGATGTCTGGTGTCTTTCGTTGTGTTTGCCGGTGTCTGCTGCAATCTCATCACCTTCTTTACACCGGTCGGATATTCTTATGCCGCACGTTTTACAAAAAGAGGCGTGTCGGAGTCCGTGTTACTGAACCGTGCCGTAAAAAATGTACAGAATGCAAAGCTTGCGGAAGAAGGATTTTACCGTGTGGAACTGCCGTCTTCTCTGTTCAACCGTTCGCTGGCATCCAGTCTGAATACAACAGAATTTTATTACAGCGTGATTCCAAAATCCATGAAAGATCTTTACGTTTCTCTTGGAATGGCAGAATACGAACGCCCGAATGTATTTCACGGATTGGAAAACAGGCAGATCCTGAAAAATATGCTCTGTGTGAGGTATCAGTCAGATAAAAAGAAAGTAACCTGTAACGAAGATGCTCTTCCGGTTGGCTATACGTATGATAAAATCATGAGCAAAGAAAATTATGACCGCCTGACGCCGCTTGAGTGCCAGGCAGCACTTCTGGAATATGCTGTTTTAGATGACGATGCTGAAAAAATCCTGGAAAAACAGGGGAAGACTTTTGAAAGAGGAAAGAGTCCTTCTGATGGTGCTGTTATAGGTGGAAATCTGAAAATTACAGGAGAGGATCGGGCATCCTGGAAAGATGGAACGTTAAAAGGGAAAAAACAAGGCAGAATGAAACTGAAGTTTCAGACAGAAGAAACGTCAGAAACTTATCTGGTGCTGAAAGACCTCTCTTCCAGATTAAAAGTAAGAAAAAAACATATGCTTTCCGTGCAAAGCAAAAAAGCAAGGCAGGAGATTCCGATGTGTGCAGTGAGCAATGAAAAAAAGATGAAACGGGATGTGATCGCAGTCAATCTTGGCATCAGGCAGGCGGGAACCTACAGCCTGCATTTTCATAAATCACATACTTATAAGCTGAAAGAGATGGAGATTTATGGTATTTCCGAAAGTTTTATCAAAGAACAGACAAAAAAGCGGCGAAAAGAATCTATGACAGATGTAAAACAGAGTACAAACTGTATCAAGGGCAGGATCAGCGTATCCGAAGATAAGATTTTGCAGCTGGCGGTTCCATACAGCAGGGGATGGCACATTTTTGTTGATGGAAAAAAGGCAAAATCTTTCGCCAGTAGTGTTGCTTATACCGGGATCTTTCTTGAAAAAGGGGAGCATACGGTCGAAATGCATTATATCAGCCCGTGGATCATTCCCGGTACGGTGCTGAGTGTGGCGGCATGGATCTGGATGGCACTGTCTTTTGCCGTAAAAAAGAGAAGAATTTCGGTAGATAAGAGAATAAAATAGTTCAGATTTTTGAAAAAGTGGCTATTTGTCGTAAGGAAAATGACGGATAGCCGCTTTTTTTGTTGTTATTAAGGTTGAAATCTGTACCAAAATGCATTATCATATAGAATTAAAGCGGTAAAGTTTCAAGAGAAAAACAAGAATAATACTTTACCAGGATGTATGCAGAGATATGCAGGCATATGCAAAACTGCAGATGAGAACGGAGGAAAAGGATATGAGTTACAATATCGCAGTCATTCCAGGCGACGGTATCGGACCGGAAATCGTGCGTGAAGCACAGAAAGTGCTGGATGCAGCAGGAAAAAAATATGGTTTTGAATTAAAATATACAGAAGTTTTAATGGGAGGAGCATCCATCGATGTTCATGGTGTGCCTCTGACAGATGAGGCGATCGCAACCGCAAAAGCAAGCGATGCCGTTCTGATGGGCTCCATCGGCGGAGATGCAAAGACCTCCCCGTGGTACAAACTGGCACCGAACCTTCGTCCGGAGGCAGGACTCTTAAAAATCCGCAAAGAGCTGAATCTGTTTGCAAACTTAAGACCGGCATACCTGTACGAAGAATTAAAAGAGGCCTGCCCGCTGCGTGATGATATCATCGGTGACGGTTTTGATATGATGATCATGCGTGAGCTGACCGGCGGTCTGTATTTCGGAGAACGTCACACAACCGAGGAGAACGGAGTACGCAAAGCCGTTGATACACTTTCTTATGATGAGAATGAGATCCGCCGTATCGCTGTCCGTGGATTTGACATTGCAAGAAAACGCCGCCATAAAGTAACCAGTGTGGATAAGGCAAACGTTCTGGATTCTTCCAGACTGTGGAGATCCGTTGTGGAAGACGTTGCAAAAGATTACCCGGATGTCACACTGGAGCATATGCTGGTAGACAACTGTGCCATGCAGCTGGTGCGTGACCCGAAACAGTTCGATGTCATCCTGACCGAGAATATGTTCGGAGATATCCTTTCCGATGAGGCAAGTATGGTGACCGGTTCCATCGGAATGCTGTCTTCCGCCAGCCTGAATGAAACAAAATTCGGTCTGTATGAGCCAAGCCACGGTTCTGCACCGGATATCGCAGGCAAAGATCTGGCAAACCCGATCGCTACGATCCTTTCCGCTGCCATGATGCTGCGTTTCTCACTGGATCTGGATGAAGCGGCAGATGCGATCGAAGCAGCGGTAAAACAGGTACTCAAAGACGGATACCGCACAGGCGATATCATGTCGGAAGGATGCACAAAAGTCGGAACCGTTCAGATGGGAGATCTGATCGCAGAACGCATATAAAACCGAATCCGGCATCATATAAATGGAGGTATGTTACAATGAAAAGTGATAATGTAAAAAAAGGGATCCAGCAGGCACCGCACCGTTCTCTGTTCAATGCTCTTGGCATGACAAAGGAAGAGATGGAGCGTCCGTTAGTTGGTATCGTAAGTTCTTATAATGAAATCGTTCCGGGTCATATGAACCTGGATAAAATCGTCAATGCAGTAAAACAGGGTGTTGCCATGGCAGGCGGTACACCGGTAGTATTCCCGGCGATCGCAGTCTGCGACGGTATTGCCATGGGTCATATCGGTATGAAATATTCTCTGGTAACAAGAGATCTGATCGCAGATTCTACCGAGGCAATGGCACTGGCACATCAGTTCGATGCCCTGGTCATGGTTCCGAACTGTGACAAGAATGTACCGGGACTTCTGATGGCAGCCGCACGTATCAATGTGCCGACCGTATTTGTAAGCGGCGGCCCGATGCTGGCAGGTCATGTGAAGGGACGCAAACGCAGCCTTTCCAGTATGTTTGAAGCAGTCGGAGAATACTCTGCAGGCAAACTGACCGCAGACGATGTATGTGAATTCGAAGAAAAAGTATGTCCGACCTGTGGCTCCTGCTCCGGTATGTACACTGCAAACAGCATGAACTGCCTGACAGAAGTACTTGGTATGGGACTTCGTGGAAACGGAACCATTCCGGCTGTATATTCCGAGCGTATCCGTCTTGCAAAACATGCAGGTATGCAGGTTATGGAAATGTACCGTCAGAATATCCGTCCACGCGACATTATGACAGAGGATGCCATTTTAAATGCTCTGACCGTGGATATGGCACTGGGATGTTCTACAAACAGTATGTTGCATTTACCGGCGATTGCACATGAAATCGGCATGGATTTCGATATCACATTTGCAAACGAGATCAGTGCAAAGACACCGAACCTCTGCCACCTGGCACCGGCAGGCCCGACCTACATGGAGGATCTGAATGAAGCCGGCGGTGTTTATGCCGTTATGAATGAATTAAATAAACTTGCTCTGCTGCACACCGACTGCATGACCGTTACCGGAAAGACCGTAGGCGAGAATATCAAAGACTGCGTAAACTTAAATCCGGAAGTCATCCGCCCGGTAGAAAATCCGTACAGCAAGACCGGCGGACTGGCTGTCCTGACCGGAAATCTGGCACCGGACGGAAGTGTTGTAAAACGTTCTGCCGTTGTGCCTGAAATGATGGTACATGAAGGTCCGGCAAGAGTCTTTGAATGTGAGGAAGATGCATGTGAGGCTATTCTCTCCGGAAAGATCAAAGAAGGCGATGTTGTCGTGATCCGTTACGAAGGACCAAAAGGCGGTCCTGGTATGAGAGAAATGCTGAATCCGACTTCTGAGATCGCAGGTATGGGACTTGGTTCCACGGTTGCCCTGATCACAGACGGCCGTTTCAGCGGTGCGTCCAGAGGAGCTTCCATCGGTCACGTATCACCGGAAGCAGCAGTCGGCGGTCCGATCGCACTGGTAGAAGAAGGCGATATCATCAAGATCAACATTCCGGAAAACAGACTGGAACTGGCTGTTTCTGATGAAGAGCTGGCAAGAAGAAAAGCCAACTGGACACCGAGAGAGCCGAAGGTAAAGACCGGCTATCTGGCACGTTACGCTTCTATGGTAACTTCCGGTAACAGAGGAGCTATTCTTGTTTCAGAAAAATAATTCTGAAACAAGAATTGAAGCTAAGCAACAACAGTAAGAAAAGTAAAGGTGAGGACAGCAGGATGAAGTTAAATGGTTCAGAAATCGTAATCGAGTGCCTGAAAGAGCAGGGCGTAGACACTGTTTTCGGTTATCCGGGCGGCACGATTTTAAATGTATACGATGCATTATATAAACATGGTTCAGAGATCAATCATATCTTAACATCCCATGAGCAGGGTGCTGCTCATGCGGCAGACGGATATGCGAGAGCAACCGGAAAAGTTGGCGTATGTATGGCAACTTCCGGTCCCGGAGCCACGAATCTGGTAACCGGTATTGCAACCGCATATATGGATTCAATCCCAATGGTTGCCATCACAGCGAACGTAGCCGTTCCGCTGCTTGGAAGAGACAGTTTCCAGGAAATTGATATCACAGGTGTAACGATGCCGATCACAAAGCATAACTATATTGTAAAAGACATCACAAAACTGGCAGATACCATCCGTGAAGCATTTCGCATTGCACAGGAAGGCAGACCGGGTCCTGTTCTGGTTGATATCACAAAAGACGTGACCGCAGCAGAGACTGAGTATGTAAAAGAAGAGCCGATCCCGGTAGAACGCAGCACACAGTATATCAAAGAAAAAGATCTGGAACAGGCGATTGAGCTGATCAATGAGAGTGAAAAGCCGTTTGTATTTGTCGGCGGAGGTGCTGTGATATCCGGAGCTTCCAAGGAACTGATGGAGTTTGTGAAAAAGATAGACGCACCGGTTGCAGACAGCCTGATGGGAAAAGGTGCTTTTGACGGCACCGATGAGCTTTACATGGGTATGTTGGGTATGCACGGAACAAAAGCATCCAACTTAGGTGTAACAAAATGTGATCTGCTGATCACGGTCGGTTCCAGGTTCAGTGACCGTGTCATCGGAAATGCCAGCCGTTTTGCAAAAAATGCCAAAATTCTCCAGATTGATGTCGATCCGGCAGAAATCAACAAAAACATTGAGGTAGACTGCAGTATTATCGGAGATCTCAAAGAAGTGCTGACACGTCTCAATCAGAGAATTGAAAAACATGAGCATAAAGAATGGATCAAAGAGATTGAGACAATCTCCGAAGAGCATCCTCTAAAATACAATGAAGAAGGTCTGACCGGTCCGTATGTGATCGAGCAGATCTATAAAGTAACCGAAGGAAATGCCATCATCACAACCGATGTCGGACAGCATCAGATGTGGGCTGCACAGTATTATCGTTACAAAGATCCGCGTACCTTCCTGTCATCCGGCGGACTTGGCACCATGGGTTATGGTGTCGGTGCTGCAATCGGAGCCAAAGTGGGCAGACCGGATAAAGTGGTACTGAACATCGCCGGAGACGGATGTTTCCGTATGAACATGAATGAGATTGCAACCGCAGCCCGATACAACATCCCGATTATTCAGGTTGTCATTAATAACCATGTGCTCGGTATGGTTCGCCAGTGGCAGACACTGTTCTACGGAAAACGTTATTCACAGACCATTCTGAATGACGGTGTGGATTTTGTGAAAGTGGCAGAAGCACTTGGTGCAGAAGGCATCCGTGTAACGAAAAAAGAAGAAGTTGCACCGGCTGTTGAAAAAGCGATCGCACTTGGCAAACCGGTTGTGATCGACTGTGTGATCGACTGCGACGACAAAGTATTTCCGATGGTTCCGGCAGGTGCCCCGATTGAAGATACATTTGATCAGGACGATCTGAATAAAGAAGCATAAATTCGGTTCTGCAAGCCTTTTTCCAGAACTTGGAAAAAGGCTTGACTAATTTTTAACAAGGTACTATAGTAAAGTGTAGAAAATAAGTGCTGATATCTGGCGGAGTTTTGAAAACAGGCATCAGCACTTGCTATAAAACTCATCACACAACAAAGTGAGAAGTCAAGGAGGATATGAAAGTGAGCAGAGTGTACAATTTTTCAGCAGGTCCGGCCGTATTACCGGAAGAAGTATTAAAAGAAGCAGCAGCAGAAATGCTGGATTACAAGGGCTGTGGTATGTCCGTTATGGAAATGAGTCACCGCTCACAGGTCTTTGACGATATTATCAAAGAAGCAGAGCAGGATCTGCGTGATCTGATGCATATTCCGGATAACTATAAAGTGCTGTTCCTGCAGGGCGGTGCTTCACAGCAGTTTGCTATGATTCCTATGAATCTGATGAAAAACAAAGTTGCAGATTATATCGTAACAGGACAGTGGGCAAAAAAAGCATATCAGGAGGCACAGAAATACGGAAAAGTAAACAAGATCGCAACTTCTGAAGATAAGACATTCTCCTATATTCCGGATTGCTCCGATCTGCCGGTCAGCCCGGATGCAGACTATGTATATATTTGTGAGAACAACACCATTTATGGTACAAAATTCAAAACACTGCCGAATACAAAAGGCAAGACACTGGTAGCAGACGTTTCTTCCTGCTTCCTGTCAGAGCCGGTCGATGTCACAAAATACGGCATCATTTACGGCGGCGTTCAGAAGAATATCGGACCGGCAGGCATGGTGATCTCCATTATCCGCGAAGATCTGATCACAGATGAGGTACTGGAAGGTACACCGACCATGCTGAAATTTAAGACACATGCTGATGCAGGTTCTCTGTACAACACACCGAACTGCTACTGCATTTATATGTGCGGCAAGGTATTCAAATGGCTGAAAAAGATGGGCGGTCTGGAAGTCATGAAAGAACGCAACGAAAAGAAAGCAAAACTGCTCTACGATTATCTTGACAGCAGCAAGCTGTTCAAAGGAACAGTAGAAAAAGATTCCCGCTCTCTGATGAACGTTCCGTTTGTCACAGGTGACAAAGACCTGGATGCAAAATTTGTAAAAGAAGCAAAAGAAGCCGGACTTGAAAACCTGAAAGGTCATCGTACCGTTGGCGGTATGCGTGCAAGTATCTACAATGCAATGCCATATGAAGGTGTGGAAGCACTGGTAGCATTTATGAAGAAATTTGAAGAGGAGAATCTGTAAAATGAAATATACATGCTTAAACCCGATCGCTTCTGTAGGACTGGATCAGTTCACAGAAGGTTACGAAAAAACAGAAAAAATGGAAGATGCAGACGCAGTGCTGGTAAGAAGTGCTGCCATGCATGATCTGGAGCTGCCGGATGGTCTGTATGCAGTTGCACGTGCCGGTGCCGGTGTCAACAACATTCCGCTGGATAAATGTGCAGAAAAAGGTATCGTTGTATTTAACACACCGGGAGCCAATGCAAACGGCGTAAAAGAGCTGGTGATCGCAGGCATGCTGCTGGCTTCCCGTGATATCATCGGCGGTGTGGAATGGGCAAAATCCGAAGCCGGAAGAGAAGATATCGCAAAAAAGGCAGAAAAAGAAAAGAAGAAATTTGCAGGATGCGAACTGATGGGCAAAAAGCTTGGTATCATCGGACTTGGTGCGATCGGTATCCAGGTGGCAAACGTGGCAGAATGTCTGGGTATGGATGTATATGGTTATGATCCGTACATTTCTGTTGATGCGGCATGGAAACTTTCCAAAGGCGTAAAACACATCAAAGATGTGGACGATATTTACCGTACTTGCGATTATATCACGATCCATGTACCGCTGCTGGATTCTACCAGAAAGATGATCAATCAGGATGCAATCGATCTGATGAAAGAAAATGTCGTGATCCTGAACTTTGCACGTGATATGCTGGTAGATGAAGAGGCTGTTGTAAAAGCCCTCAAAGAAGGAAAAGTAAAGAAATATGTCTGCGATTTCCCGAATACCACAACCGCAGGTGTGGAAAATGCGATCATCATCCCTCATCTGGGTGCATCCACCGCAGAATCGGAAGACAACTGTGCAAAGATGGCAGTTCAGGAACTGATGGAATACCTGGAAAAAGGAAATATCATCAATTCTGTAAACTATCCGAACTGCAGTCTGGGCGAATGCACACATGCAAACCGTATTGCGATCAACCACCGCAACGTAAAGAACATGCTGGGACAGTTTACCGACATTTTTGCAACATCTGATATCAACATCGCAAACATGGTAAACAAGAGCAAAGGCGATTATGCATACTCTCTGTTTGATCTGGACAGCGTGGCATCCGAAGAAGTACTGGATAAGATCCGTGCAGTCGAAGGTGTGCTGAGAGTCAGAGTGATCAAATAAAAAACAAAAGAATAAGAAAAACAAGAGGACAAAAGGCTGTTGCAGTTTTCTGCTTCAGCCTTTTTCAGTACGGAAGAGGCGGCTCATAAACCGAAACGCCCGGACCGTGCAGAGATGGAGGAATGATTATGGCAGAGATCAGAACATTTTGTGCTGTACATCCGGCAGAAGGACTTGCATCTAAACTCGCAGCTCTTCCTTATGATGTTTACAGCCGTGACGAGGCAAGAGAACAGGTAAAAAAAGCACCGGAAAGCTTTCTGGCGATCGACCGCCCGGAGACCCAGTTTCCAAAAGATCAGGATATGTATGCACCGGAAGTCTATCAGAAAGCACATGATATGTTAGAGGAATGGATCAAAAGAGGCTCCTTTGTGCAGGATCAGCAGAAATGTTACTATCTGTATGAACTGATGATGGATGGAAGGTCACAGACCGGTCTTGTGGCATGTGCATCGATCGACGATTATTTAAACGGTGTGATCAAAAAGCATGAAAATACAAGGGCAGAAAAAGAGCAGGACCGTATCCGACACGTGGATACCTGCAATGCACAGACCGGACCGATCTTTCTTGCCTACCGCAAAGATCAGACGATCGCAGAGGTGACAGCAAAAATAAAACAGCAGAAACCGATGTTTGCGTTTGTCTCGGAAGATGGCATCGGACATAAAGGCTGGAGAGTGGATGCAAAAGAGGATATTGCAATAATTGCAGATACATTTGCGAAAATAGATAAAATTTATATCGCAGACGGACATCACAGGGCAGCATCGGCAGTCAAAGTAGGGCAGCTTCGCAGAAAACAGCATCCGGATTATGACGGCAGTGAAGAATTCAATTATTTTCTGTCGGTATTATTCCCGGATGAGGAACTTTACGTTATGGATTACAATCGTGTCGTCCTGGATCTGAACGGACAGACAAGAGAAGGATTTCTGGAAAACGCAGCGAAAATTTTTGATGTACAACCGGTAAATGCGGCATATCATCCGCAGAAAAAGGGTACTTTTGGCATGTATCTTAGCGGTCAGTGGTATCATCTTACGGCAAAGGCAGATCTTACAAAAGACGATCCGGTGGAAGGTCTGGATGTCGCTTATCTGCAAAGAGAATTTTTGCAGCCATATCTGGATATCCAGGATCCGAAAACATCAAAACGCATCAGGTATGTGGGCGGGATCCGCGGACTTTCCGAGCTGGAGCGTATGGTCGATCATGTAAAAGAGACGCAGCAGAAAGATGCGGTGGCTTTTTCCATGTATCCGACTTCCATGGCAGAACTGTTTGCCGTAGCCGATGCCGGCATGCTGATGCCGCCGAAATCCACATGGTTTGAGCCAAAACTTCGGAGCGGACTGTTTCTGCATATGTTATAATTTTTTTGCTTTTTTACTGTTGGTGTTTGTGTTAAAATAGAATAATAATACTTGGGGTGCAACGCATGGAACAATCCGCAGGTATCATAATTTAAGAAACATTATGGGCAAGCAGCAAAGCGGATTGCGAATATCCGCTTAAATACATAAGGGAGGGTTTGAAGATTATGGACAACAAATTATATGAAATGATGGACTGGGCAGCAGTAGAGGGGATTGTATATTCAGAAGAAGATCATCCGCACGATATTCTGGGGGCACATGTGACAGAAGAAGGGATTCTGATCCAGACGTTTCTGCCGACGGCAAAGAGTGTGACAGTGGTGTTGAAAGACAGCAAAAAAGAATATCCGATGGATTTAGAGGATGAGGAAGGCTTTTTCGCTGCACTGCTTCCGGGTAAAAGAATTCCGAAATATCATTATCACGTAGATTTTGGAGAAGAAGCAGACGGAAAAGAAAATATCGTAGAATACGAAGATCCATATCGTTTTGCACCACAGATCACGGAAAAAGAAACGAAGAAATTTAATGCAGGCATCTGCTACGATATCTACGAAAAACTGGGATCACATCCAATGACGGTCAATGGTGTGGAAGGTGTTTTGTTTGCAGTATGGGCACCAAATGCCATGCGTGTCAGCGTGGTGGGCGATTTCAACCTCTGGGATGGCAGACGTCTGCCGATGAGAAGACTGTGGGATTCCGGTATTTTTGAACTGTTTGTACCGGGACTTGCTGCAGGACAGCTCTATAAATATGAAATCAAGGCAAAGGGAGGGCTGACATTCTTAAAAGCAGATCCGTATGCCAATGCTGCACAGCTTCGTCCTGACACGGCATCGGTGATCACAGACCTGAGTCAGTATGCATGGAAAGATGAAGCATGGCTGAAACAGAGAAAAAATGCAGACAGTAAGAAGGCTCCGATGTCCATTTATGAGGTACATCTTGGCTCATTCCGCAAGCCGGAGGACGGCAGGGAGTTTTACAATTATCGTGAACTGGCTGTGATGCTTGCGGACTATGTAAAAGAGATGGGCTATACGCATATTGAACTGATGCCGGTTATGGAGCACCCGTTTGACGGTTCCTGGGGCTATCAGGTGACCGGATACTATGCACCGACCAGTCGTTACGGCACACCGGAAGATTTCATGTATTTCATGGACTATATGCATGCACAGGGCATCGGCGTGATTCTGGACTGGGTACCGGCACATTTTCCGCGTGATACGTTTGGACTGGCTGCCTTTGACGGAACCTGCCTGTACGAGCACCTCGATCCGAGAAAAGGTTCCCATCCGCACTGGGGTACACTGATCTACAATTACGGTCGTCCGGAAGTCAAGAACTTCCTGATTGCAAACGCACTGTTCTGGGCAGAAAAGTATCACATTGATGGTATCCGTATGGATGCGGTGGCTTCCATGCTCTATCTTGATTATGGAAAGAACGAAGGAGAATGGGTGCCGAATATCTACGGCGGAAACGAGAATCTGGAAGCAGTCGAATTTTTCCATCATCTCAATTCCATCTTTAAACAGAAGGAGCCGGGGGTTCTGATGATCGCCGAAGAATCCACAGCATGGCCGAAAGTAACGGGAGCCGTTGAGGATGAGGGTCTTGGCTTTGACTACAAATGGAACATGGGCTGGATGAATGACTTCATTTATTATATGTCACTGGATCCGATCTTCCGTACCGCAAATCATGGGGCACTGACGTTCAGCATGGTTTATGCGTACAGTGAAGATTATATCCTGACCTTGTCACATGACGAGGTTGTACACGGCAAAGCATCCATGATCGGCAAGATGCCGGGTGACCGTGAGCAGCAGTTTGCAAACTTACGTGCCGCTTATGGATTTATGCTGGCACATCCGGGCAAAAAGCTTTTGTTCATGGGACAGGATTTTGCACAGTATGATGAGTGGGCAGAGGATCGGTCACTGGAGTGGGAGCTTTTGCAGTATGATGAGCACAAGCAGATGCAGAATTATGTGAAAGCACTCAATACATTTTACAAAGAGCATCCGGCACTTTACGAAATGGACTATGATCCGGATGGATTTACCTGGATCAATAATATTTCTGCCAATGAAAATATGGTAGTCTTTACCAGAAACACAAAGAAAAAAGAAGAGACGCTGCTGATCGTCTGCAATTTCTCACCGCTGACTTACGAAAACCACAAGATCGGCGTTCCATACCCTGGAAAATACAAAGAAATCTTTAACAGTGACAGCAAAGAATTCGGAGGCAGCGGAGTCGGTAATCCGAGACTGAAACAGTCAAAAAAATCAGAATGCGATGACAGAGCGGATTCGATCCTGATCACGGTTCCGCCGATGAGCATTACGGTTTTTTCTTATACAAAAGCGGCAGCCGGAAGAGCGGTCAACAAAAAAACGGCAACAAAGAAAACAGCCGAGAAAAAAGTTACCGAAAAGAAAACAGCCGAAAAGAAAGTGGCTGCTGTAAAAGAAACGGAAAAGAAAACAGCTGAGAAGAAAAGCAGTGAAAAAGTAACTTCGATCAAAGCCGCTTCTGAGAAAAAAGCATCTGCAAAGAAAACAACCGCAAAACAAGGAACCGGTAAGCAGGCAACCCCAAAAGCAGAGCTGGAGATGGCAGCTGCAAGTGAAGAAAAAGTGACAAAGACGGCAGAAAAAGCACCGAAAAAAAGCCTCAAAGAAGAACTGGAAGCCAAAATCGCAGAAAGTGCAAAGGCAGAGGAAGAAAGAAAAAACAAGACAACGGGTAGAAAACCGGCCGCAAAGAGCAGACGAAACAAGCAGCAGGAGAAATAGCAGATGGAACAAATAGCAGAGAATACGGCAGATTCGCTGACCGAAAGTGTAAAAGAAGTCAATCAGTTTACACAGTATTTTCAGGGGAAAATGCCGGGGCTTATGGATCTGGGCATCAAACTGGTCATTGTCCTGATCGCATTTTTTGTCTGCCGCAAGATCATTCAGCTGATCCTGAAGATCTTTGGCCGGTCCTTTGAACGAGCCGGGATGGAGGCAGCATCCGCACACTTCACACTTTCCATTATGAAAGCCATCATGTACGTGATGGTGGTGGCAGTCATGGCCACTTTTCTCGGAGTGTCCGGAGCGTCGGTTGCTGCACTGATCGGCTCGATGGGAGTCGGCGTTGTGCTGGCGTTAAAAGAATCGCTTTCGAATATTGCGGGGGGATTTATCTTATTGTTTATGAAACCATTTGTCAGCGGAGATTATATTCACGAAGATACCCATGGAAATGAAGGAACCGTGGTGAAGGTGGATCTCTTTTATACGACACTTCTGACGATCGATAACCGTACCGTATCGATTCCAAACGGAATCATCACCAACAGCAGTCTGACGAACATTTCAAAGCAGGATAAGCGGCAGCTGCGTGAAAAGGTAGGGATTTCCTATCGAAACGATATCAATGAGGCAAGGAAAGTGCTGCTCGCTATTTTGCAGAAGGATGCGGCCATTCTGAAAGAAGAGAAGATCGAAGTGGTCGTTGAAAGTCTTGGAGACTCCGGTGTGATCCTCGGGTGGCATGCCTGGGTAAGACCGCAGGATTATTTTCCGGCAAAATGGCGGATCACTGAAGAAATCAAATACAGATTTGATGAAAATCAGATTGAGATCCCATATCAGCAGATTGATGTGAAGATCAGCCGGTAAGAATATCTGGTAAAAGCAGGAGGAGTACAGAGTTTCCTGCCTGTGTCGGTCAATGTAGAAAAATGACAATGACAGAGGGAGAAAAACAGAAATAAGGGGCAAGTTACAGGAGGATAAAATTTTATGGAAACAAAGAAAAACGGTGTGCAGGCGGAAGCTCATACAAAAGAGCAGACTTCCGGCGGACATGCCCACAGTCACACGCATGTGCTGGAGGACGGAACAGTTGTCACGCATACGCATACGCACAGTCACGAACATACAAAAGCAGTGCTAAACCGTCTCTCCCGTGCGATCGGACACCTGGAGTCCATCAAGAAAATGGTGGAGAACGGCAGAGACTGCAGCGAAGTGCTGATCCAGCTTTCCGCAGTCAAAGCGGCGATCAACAATACCGGAAAAGTCATTCTTCAGGACCATATCCAGCATTGCCTGGTAGATGCGATCGAGTCCGGAGATATGAAGGAAATCGAAGAATTGAATAAGGCAATTGACAGGTTCATTAAATAGTGTATAATAATTCAGTAGACTTTTTAACGATGAATTTCATTAGAATCTGCTGCAGAAGATGCGGCCGAAGAGGAAAGCATGAAGAAAGACAAAACACGCAAGAAAAGTTCTGCATATAAAAAATATCGCAGACACAAGATTTTATTTATCACAGAACTGATTATTTTGATTCCGCTGCTGGTATTTGGCTTTTTGTATGTACAGTTCGAAAAGAGACTGGGAAATATTGATACTGTAACGCTTCAGTCCGGTGATATCCAGGTGAACGAAGAAGTGGAGAACAATGCAGTTCTGCATGGCTATACCAACATTGCCCTGTTCGGTGTTGATTCCCGTGATGGAAGTATGGATTATACAAACACCGATACGATCATCATTGCGAGTATCAATAACGACACGAAAGTGGTAAAACTGGTATCCATATACCGTGATACCTACCTGAATATCGGTGAAGACCGTTATGGAAAAGCCAATGCAGCCTATGCGAACGGCGGTTATAAATGGGCGATCAATATGCTGAACCAGAACCTGGATCTGGACATCACGGATTTTGTAACGGTGAATATGAATGCACTGGTAGAAGTAGTAGATGCACTTGGCGGTTTTGATTTTGATCTGACAGACGAAGAGGTTGTACATATGAACAACTACTGTGTCGGAACTTCTGAAATCACAGGAAAATCTTATGAACGTATCGAGCCGGAAGTGGCGGGCACGTATCATCTGAACGGTGTACAGGCAGTATCCTACACCCGTATCCGTTATACAGCCGGAAACGATTACAAACGTACCGAACGCCAGAGAGAGCTGATCGCCAAAATCGTGGCAAAAGCAAAAAAAGCAGATATGAAGACGCTGGTAGATATCATGGACAATGTGTTCCCGATGATTTCCACCAGTCTCAGCAAATCGGATATTGTATCTCTGGGAATGAATATGTTGTCTTATCAGCTGGGGGATACCTGCGGATTCCCGTTTGAACACCGTACAAGTGATCTGAGCGGAGATTCCGAAGTTCCGGTTACCTTATCCTGGAATGTTACCAGACTGCATGACTACCTGTTTGGCATCAAAGATTATGAGCCGTCCGCAGGTGTACAGGAGCGAAGTGCTCATATCGAAGAAGTCAGCGGATTCAGCAAAGGCAGTGCCGTCAGCAAAGAGAATTATACGCTGAACGGAGAAGAAGCCGGAAAAGATGTCGATGACAATATCCCTGGTATCCAGGAGACCGAGTCTGAGACAGAAACCCAGACGCAGGAAGCGGCAGTCAGCGATAATGGTGACGGCAGTGTTTATGATGATAATTCTTACGATAATTCTTACGATCAGGAGCAGTATAACGATTACAGCCCGGATGGATATAATTACGATGAAGAATATTGAGTCGAGCAGATATCTGCAATGGAAATGGGAAATGTATTTGACTTAGTTAAATTGTAATTATTTTTGTGAAAATACTTGCAAAACAGACAATAATCATGTATAATAATTTGAGTCAGCAGCAATACTGCTGACCGATGCTGGAATAGCTCAGTCGGTAGAGCACTTCACTCGTAATGAAGGGGTCGAGGGTTCAAGTCCCTTTTCCAGCTTGACAGAAAAAATACCGGAAATCCAGTAAAATCAAGGGTTTCCGGTATTTTTGCGTTCTGAAACAGCTATTTTTCTGATGCATAAAAACCGCCTGAAACAGTGCGAAAAAGTGTAAAATGTTTGGAAAGTGTAGTCAAAATGTAGTCAGATTGTAGTCACTTTTTCAGTGCTGTCAAAAGCATTATTTTGATATGATTTTTTTGCGAAATCGTTCAGCTTCTGGATGGATTTTCCTTCCTGTCTCCGCAGTTCTGCGTAGGTATCCAGCAGCATTTTCGAATTGCTGTGTCCCATGATTTCCACCGCTTCCATGATATCAATACCGGAATAATACAGCATGGTTGCATATTCATGCCGGAATGTATGCGATCCCAGCCCTGGACACATATCTACATCGAACTTGATGCGGCCGTTTTCGTAGTGATGTGTGCCGCCGCAGGCAGTGTTCAATGTCCGCTTGATCCGCTCGAACAGTCTGCGATACTGCGACTTTTTCAGATAGCTGCCATCAGTTCCGGGAAACAGAAGATTACCCTGTAATGTAGACAGATACTTTTTCAGGACGTCTGCCAGTGGATCCAGCAGATAGATCTCACGCTCTCCACTGTCTGTTTTCGTGTCTTTGAGCACGGCAGTTTCTCCAACGAACTTAACTGCCTTGTTGACAGTGATCTTTTTTCTGGCAAAATTGATATCAAACCGTGTCAGAGGGATGATCTCCTGCCGCCGCATTCCGGTATACAGCAACATATGCAGCAGTGTACTTGCCTGCGGATCCAGCTCTAAGTCTTCCAGGTGGATACGTTCCAGCTCTGTCAGTGCCCGTTTTTTCTTCTTCGGTGCAGGATCCTTTTCGATATTTTCCGCAACATTCTTGAACAGCAGGCCGTCATCAATGGCAGCACGCATGATCTGGTTGACTGTCTGGTAGTAACGACGCTGCAGATCAGCGTGACCTTTCAGTGCATTGTAACCGGTCTGAATATCTGTTTTCTTAATCTGCAATAGTTTGAGACCATCCAGTGCGGCAGTGTGGTTTTTCAGAATGTTCCGATATCCTTCGATCGTGTTCGTTTCACGACCGGCTTTATACAGCTCCAGCCACTTCCATTTATACGCCCCGAATGTCACGTTCTTTTCTGATACATAGATGCCTTTGCTGGTCTGCTCGATCACCTCGGCTTTCTTGCGTTCCAGTTCCGCAACACTACGACCATATACCTGTATGCGGACTCTTTTTCCAGTTTCCGGATTTATTTCATCGGTAGTTACCCATGCGGCGTACCTGCCGTCTTTTCTCTTTTTGTATTTTGCCATAATATATCATCCTCCTTAAAAATGAGTATAAAAATACACCTGTACAGGTGCTGGAGGATTGTGGTATAATCTTCTTGTTCAAGGAAGAATTATGCCGGTCTCCAGACCTGTATAGATTCGCTGATCCGCTTCGGTGCTGGTAACACTGGGGCGGATTTTGTTATAATTTTGTACTAATGCCTTCGAAATATGTATTCAAAGATAAACTACAGTTTGGGCAAAAGCCTCCATCGCGAGTAACTTCAGATGGCAATTTAGGATAGTTTTTAGTTTTCCCACTAATGGAGTACACTTTTAAATTATATTTTTTACATATAGTACAATGATTATTTGTAGATAACATCACCAGATCATTTTTGTACTTTTTGTTCTTAGCAAGAGATTCTTTAATTTGAAGTAAATTTGAGAATCTTTTATCCGAAAATTCGGGATGCTTTTGGTAGATGTTTTCTAATTCTTTTTTCGCAAGTTCCATATCGCCGGTTGATTCAATGTATTTAACTAAACGAAGATATTCTTTCGAAGTCAATAATGGACGCTTCTCGTAATCAGATAATGCATTAGATTTCCGCAAACAAGCAATTGCACAATCCATTCGCCCAGCTTTTTTATGTTCGGTAGCTTTTCTTTGTAAAAGGTAATAAATACAATCTTTTGTTGGATCACCAGTATGATAATTTTTTGCTGGAACTGGAATAGAATTAATTCCTTCTAAAGAGTCCATATCATATCTTTGGGGCTTTAAGAAATTTAATAATCCCATAACTTTTTTCTCCTTTGAATACTTTTTCTTTTTCCGGAGATAATAACACCATGAAAATATTATTATCTCAATTCTTGGAACAGCACCACCTGTCGATCCGGCAGGCGGCAATTATGACCGGTGTTCCCCGGTCTACGATCGGTGACATAGTGACCGACCATGTAAGTCCAACTCTGGCAACTATGGAACAGTTGGCAGCAGGGTTGAAAACCACAATTTCAGATCTTTATGAGTCTGAATATAAGTGATTTTCAAAAAGCGTCCGGGATTCCGGACAACGCACAACTTTTTTCCTCCTGAAACGTTTGTTAAGATGAAAGGAAAATTTTACTAAAACAAATGTTCGAAAACAGTTGCATCACAAATATTTTTGTGATAATATAAAACTAAAGATTTTCGAACAAATGTTTGAAAACGTGATCGGGAGGTACATAGGATGAAGTACAAAAATGCAGTTTTACAAATGTTGGAACGAATAAAAAGTGAAAAATCATGGAAAATGATTTACACATTTGTAAAAACGATATTGGAGCAGCAGGAGGATTAGTCCTCCTGTTTTTTTATTGTCACAAAGCGTTGGATGAAAGATAGGAAAAGTTTTTTATCAGACTCATTAAGTTTCCAATAATCAATAATTACTTGTCGAGCTTGTAAATCCTTAATGCCTATTTCAGTAACAGCTTTTGTATATTCATCCTCTGGTAATTCTTCGGAATAAGGTTCGCCTTTTCCAGAAGTAAGCCATTCATAATTCACTCCAAATTCTTTACAGATCAACTTATATAAAGGTTCTTTTTGATCTGGGCGTGCAAGCATATTCAATTCTATATTAGCAATAACGCTTCTGCTTACGCCGAGACGATTGCCGAATTCGGATTGTGATAAATGCAATTTGTTTTTTCGTAAATCTCTTATTCGTTCATAAGTTTCTATTTTTATCACCTCCTGCGATTTCAATAGTAACACATAAAAATGTTTTGGTCAATACAAAAAAGGAACAAAATGTCATAAAAATGACTTGACAAAAACAAAACTAAAGTTTAAAATGTAGTCATCAAAACAAAAAAGGAGGCGAAAACATATGAAAAAAGCATTAACAATAACAGATGTAGAAGATGCAAAAAAAATTGCTGAGATTTTCGAATCTCTTGATATCAATGGAAAATTGCAAGCAAGAGCATATCTGTCAGCGTTGAGAGACAAAGAAATGTTGGAAGCAGAGCAGAAAGCGGGGTAGGAGAAATGTGTATCAGATCTTTAGAAGCAGATATTGACAGGGACATTTTGAAAATCAACGGTCGAGAAGTGCAAGAGCCTGTTGTTGTTACTTTCCCGGGACCAGATGGTTGGCCATTACAAAAATTGTTTAATGCTGATCCAGCCAATCCGGGAAAGCATAAACAAATTGACATTACAGTTAATAATACGCTTTTATGAATCGAACATTGTCTACAGTGGCATAGTCGATCATGGTGATGAGGTGACCTTCTAAGAATGTATTGCAAATATTGGAAATGTCTTTAGTTGTGGTAGAAGGAATAGCAATTAAAAGATATTTTCCAGAGTTATCAATACATTCAGTGTAGTAGGTATCATATCCTCTAACATTTATAGGCTTTATATCCATAATGAACAATCTCCTTTCTTTTGTACTCGGCATGGCAGTGCCTGTATAACAAGGATAAGAGGAAAACAGGGTGAAGTCAATAAAGAAAGTGGGGTAAGGAAATGTTGAAACCATTAGCAATCCTGTTGCTGTTCTGGATTGCGATTCTGACGATGAATGAATAGGAAAGTGAGGTGGCAAAATGGAAGAACTCAAAAAAATGCTTCTGGAAGTACTCCGGGAGTGCAAGCAGCCAGAGTTCCCGCCTGAACCGGTACCCACAAGAGTAGCCGCAAAGGTTCTGGGTGTGGAACAGAGCACAGTGATTAACCGAATGGAGTCCGGTGAGCTGGATATCGGGCTAGTGTTCAGATCGAAGCCGACCAAAAGAGGGCAGGCAAGTCGAAGAAGTACATACATCAGTCCCAAAAAGTTATACGAGCTGACCGGGTTCGTATGGAAAGGAGACAAGCAATGAAAAGAAGAGAAACAGAAGTAACAGAAGTAACAGAAGAAACAACCGGAGCTGGTGTGATCGCCCCGATCGTGGCATCAGTAGCTGCAGCTTTCGTGTTCTGGTGGCTGGGAAAGTACAGCACGATTTGTGAACGCGATATCGTTGGAACTGCCATTACCGTATGGTGTGCGGTACTGATCCGTGTGCTGATGTTGGTGAGCAAGGAGGAAGCAGAATGAGCAAGATTATTAAGGTTAGTACGGATCTGGAAGTGACCGTGCATGATTTCCCACAGGGAACGATAAGAGAGCAGAATAGACAGCTCTGTGAGCTGATCGGGAACGGATGCGAGATGATTGAGCACGTCATGCCAAGACGACTGTATAACGAATTAGGGCATACGACAGAAGTTAAACGTGAAAACAGCAAGTGTGTGGCTATGCTGGTTGACGAAGAGTTTCTGCTCAAGAATAAACTTCAGCTTAACCCGATTGGCTGCTATCTGTACGAAACCGACAAACACGGCTCCCCAATCATGGGAAACATTTTGTTTGTAGGTGATACATATACAGGCGATGGTATTACGTTTTCAGGGATTGAAGAAGAGACATTCAACAAATTATATGAGCAGTTGAAACAGCTGGCATGGAAAGCGGGGACAAAATGACAGCAGAAGAGAGAAGAAAATGGACTTTTACACTGATGGATAAGGTCATGACAATCCATGAGCAGGGAAAACACTATGTCCATATGGAAATTGCAAATTATGAAGAAGGGGAACTCATTTCAGTGTATGTGATGGAAAATGGATTCGAAGAAAATAAAAAATATAATCTTTCGAAAACTTGTCTTACGGACTTTGAACCAGAAGAACTCTACCAGGTAGCCGACTATCTGGACAGTCTGATCGAGGACGAGGAGGTATCAGAATGAAAAAATACGAATTGACAGAAGAAACGTTCACAGTTTTCGGAAAAACACTGTACCGGATCAGAGCAGTGCGTGATTTCGGGTCTGTCAAAACTGGAGAGTTCGGCGGATACATCGAGAAAGAGGAAAATCTTTCACATTTCGGTGATGCGTGGGTTTACGGCAATGCAAAGGTTTACGGCAATGCAAAGGTTTCCGGCGATGCAAGAGTTTTCGGAAATGCGTGGGTTTACGGCAATGCAAAGGTTTACGGCGATGCAAGAGTTTCCGGCAATGCGTGGGTTTACGGCAACGCAGAAGTTTTCAATACGAGGCATTTCTTTGTACAAGGACCGATCGGGAGCCGGGATGGATACGTTACATTTTACAGGACTAAGGATGATACGGTAGAGGTAAGATGTGGCTGCTTTTCTGGAAGCCTCCAGGAATTTGTCAATCAAGTAGAGGAAACACATGGAGGCAGTAGATACGAAAAGGAATACAAGCTTGCAGCGGAACTGGCAAAGGTATGTATCCGTCTGGAGGGGGAAAGCAGATGATCTGGGTAAATGAAGGACGCGACCAGGAAGCCAGGGCCATCCTGGAACTGGCTGGGATTGATTCGGACAAGTACCGGATCTGGCACCATAATAGCATCTATGTGCATGCAATAAATGAAGAGACGAAAGAATCGGTGATCGTTGAGAAAGCGACACTCGAGGTAGTAAAAAGTCCCGGTGCTTTGGCGGGCGATCCGGGACACAAATAAAAAGACAACTACAGTATAGGGCAGAGAGACTGAAAATTCAAGTATGAGCTATACAATCATTGAAAATGCTGACCATGCGGCGTGGCTGGAAAGCCGCACGCTTGGGATCGGCGGTTCGGATGCGGCTGCGATATTGGGATTGAACCCATACAAGAGCAACGTGGAATTATTTGATGAGAAGACCGGGAGACGGATGCCGAAGGACATATCTGATAAGCCGTATGTGAAATATGGAACGGAAGCAGAGCCGCTGATCCGCAGGCTGTTTTCGTTGGACTTTCCGGAATATCAAGTCCTGTATCACGAGAACCGCATCCTGCGGAGTGTTGAATATCCATTCATGCAGGCCTCGCTTGACGGCGAGCTGACCGACCAGGAAGGCAGAAAAGGTATCCTGGAGATCAAGACCACGAACATCATGAACAGTGCACAGTGGGGCAAGTGGGATGGCCGCATACCGGATAACTATTATATTCAGGTGCTCCACTATCTGCTGGTGACAGGTTACCAGTTTGCAGTGCTGAGGGCACACATCCGGTCGGACTGGGAAGGAGACAGGCGGACAGCCGTCCGCCACTATTTCATTGAACGTTCTGACGTTGAAGAAGACCTTGCGATGCTCTTGCAGGAAGAAAAGAAATTTTGGCAGCAGGTAACACACAACATAAGACCGGGCAGGATACTGCCGGAGATATGACAGGAGGTAAACATGGAATTAAGAATCACAACCAAGATGGAGCCGGGGACGCTCCCGGAGATCCAGTGGAACAGCAGCGAGTTGAAGGAAGAGATCCAGAAGAAGGCACAGGAATATGCATCCATTGCTTATACGGATTCCCAGACCGCAGAGATGCGTAAGGACAGGGCAACCCTGAACAGACTGGTGAAGGCGTTCGAAGAAGAACGAAAGCAGGTAAAGAAATTTTATGCGGCACCTTATGAAAAATTTGAGGCACAGGTGAAGGAAGTGCTGGAACCGGTACGCAGTGCGGTCAAAGTGATCGATGATGGGCTGTACGAGATCGAGCAGAAGTACCGCAGTGAGAAAACAGAAAAGATGCGTGAATATTATGACCTGTATGTCGGGGATCTTCGTTCTGTTATCCCTTTCGAGAAAACAGTAAAAGAAAGCATGTATAAAAAATCCATCAAGGACAAGCATCTGGAAACCGCTTACCATTCGCTGTTCAACCGTATGTCTGAAGAAATGGAAGCACTTGAGGAACTCCCGGAACGTTTCCGTGATAAGGCGATCCTGAAATATATGGAAAGTTACAGCCTTTCGGAAGCACTCAGAGAGGGAAAACGCCTGGAAGAAATGGAAAAAGCCCTGGAAGAGCGAAAGAGAAAAGCAGCCGAGGAGAAAGCCAAAAAAGAAGAGGCATCCAGAAAGGCAGTACAGCAGGAAGAAACATCCGCTACTGCGGAAAACAAAGAAGACAGCAAGGCAGAAGTACCGGAAACTACGGCAGAAACACAGGAAGCAGAGAATACTACAGAAGTACAGGAAGAAATCTGGACACTTGACTTCCGTGTACGCGGCACCAAGAAACAGATCATGGATCTGAGAGAATACCTGATCCGCAACAACATTCAGTTTGGAAAGGTGGAATAAAACATGGCAGTAGCAAACAGTCTTGCAAACAGACAGACAAGAAGCAGCATGGCAACGTATATGTCCCAGGAAGCAGTGAGGAAGCAGATCAACAGCGTGGTCGGCGGCAAGAATGCCACCAGATTCGTCTCCAGCATCGTTTCCGCAGTACAGACAACACCGGCTTTGCAGGAATGCACGAACCAGAGTATCCTGTCAGCTGCATTACTCGGTGAAGCACTGAACCTCTCACCATCCCCACAGCTCGGACAGTTCTATATGGTCCCGTTCAAGAACAATAAAAAAGGCTGCAAGGAAGCACAGTTCCAGCTTGGGTATAAGGGTTATATCCAGCTGGCAGTGCGTTCCGGATACTACAAACGCCTGAACGTCATGGCGATCAAAGAAGGGGAGCTTCTCCACTACGATCCCCTGAACGAAGAAATTGAAGTGAACCTGATCGAGGATGACATCATCCGTGACGAGACACCTACAGCCGGTTATTATGCCATGTTCGAGTATGAGAACGGATTCCGAAAGACAATGTACTGGTCGAAGAAGAAGATGCTGGCACACGCCGAAAAGTATTCCCAGGCGTTTGGAGGGAATGGCGGGGCGAGATCGCTGGAACTCCTGGAAGCCGGGCAGATCCCGGAAAAAGACCTCTGGAAATATTCTTCTTTCTGGTTCAAGGATTTTGACAGCATGGCATTGAAGACCATGCTCCGCCAGATCATCAGCAAATGGGGCATTATGAGCATCGACCTGCAGAACGCCCTGGACAAGGACATGGCAGTGATCCACGAGGACGGAAAAGCTGAGTATGTCGATTCCGTAAAAAAGGAAGAACCGGTGGCAGAGCAGGAATACAGAGAAGTCCCGGAAGCAAAGACGGATGTACCGAAAGCAGCAGAACCACCAAAAGAGGCAGATGCTTCGGAACAGATGAGCATGGAAGATATGTTCTTCAATAATTAAAACAGACCATCCCGTTGACCTCACCGGAATGGCCGCTTACGTAAAAAGGAAGTAGAAAATGTACAGCCAGAACAATAACGAAGAACCAAAGTTATTCACGTTCACCGTACCGGGCAAGCCGCAGGGCAAAGCCCGGGCGAGAACATTTCACAACAGCAAGAGCGGCAAAATGAGCAGCGTAACACCTGAAAAGACGGTGCTGTACGAAAACCTGATCAAGACCTGTTTCCAACAGAAATACGGACAGAAACGGTTTTCGGATGATGCGTATGTGGTTGCTAATATCTTGGCGTATTTTGAGCCGCCTAAGAGCATCTCGAAGAAGAAAAGGGCAGAGATGCTGGAAGGGAAGATCTGGCCGGCAAAGAAGCCGGACAGTGACAACATCGCAAAGGTTGTGCTGGATGCCCTGAACGGCATCGCATACCATGATGATACGCAGATCATAAAACTGACCATTACAAAGGCGTACAGTGAGGAGGCGTATTTAAGCGTTACGCTGATGCAGCTCGATACATAAAAAGAGAAACAGGAGGCTGGTATGGCAAGGAAGAAGCAGGAAGGGAACCGCTTTTTCCGGATGGATGCAGACTTCTTCTCAGACAGAAAGATAAAGATCCTGAAAGCCCGCTATGGGGCGGATGGGATTGTCTTGTACTTGTATCTTTTATGTGAGATCTACAAGACAGGGTATTACTTACAGGTTGACGATGATTTTGAATATATCATCTCGGACGACCTGAACATGGATGGCAACAAGGTGAAGCAGTTCTTGAACTTCTTGCTGGAACGGTCACTGTTTGACGATACACTTTTCCAGTCGGACAAGGTCTTGACCTCTGCCGGGATACAGAGGCGTTATCAGGCGATGGTGAAAGCCAGAGCCACGAAAACGCCGATCACAGCCGAGAGGTTCTGGCTTCTTTCGGAAGAAGAGACCGAAACCTTTATTAAAGTGAACCCTTCTTTAAATTCTTCTGAGAAAAAAAGCGGTTTTTCCGAGAAAAAAGAGGATAATTCCGAGAAAAATAACACAAAAGGAAAGGAAAAGAAAAAAGAATATATAGATATAGATACGGCTCCGCCGGATTCCTATTTTTCTGATGATTCCCTGAACAAAGCCTTCCTGCTGTTCCTGAAGACCAGGAGAGAAGAAGGTGCAAGGATCACAGAAGAACAGGTGAAGCTGTTGAAAGAGGATCTTAAGGATTTGTCAACGGATCCGAGGGAGATGGAGGCGATTGTCAGAAAAGCGACTGTAAGCGGCTGGAAGAGCTTCTATCCAATCAAGAAGCAGCCAGCAGCCAAGAAGAAGGAAAAGAAAACCGTAAAGAATACATTCAATGCGTTTCCGCAAAGGGACTATGATTTCGATGCACTGGAAAGGACATTGAACGAGTAAGGAGGCAATATGGAACAGTTGAAGATTTTTGAGAGCGAAGAATTTGGCAGTATCCGAACCGTGACGAGAGATGGAGAAGTCTGGTTCGTCGGGAAAGATGTGGCAGAAAAACTGGGGTACAAAAACACTGCTGATGCTATCGGGACACATGTAGATAATGATGATAAGCTGTCATCGCAAATCGCGATGGCAGGTCAAATGAGAAACGTGGTGCTTATCAATGAATCTGGTATGTATGCTCTTATTTTTGGAAGCAAATTAGAAAGTGCACAGCGTTTCAAACGCTGGGTGACATCAGAAGTGCTGCCAGTGATCCGCAAGACAGGGAGCTATGAGATGGACGACTATTCGCCGGAGATGAAAGCAATCCTGATGCATGATAAGAAACTGGTGAAGATTGATAACCGCGTGACAGATCTGGAGAACCATATGACGATCGACTACGGGGAGCAGGTCGTTCTTGGCGATGAGGTCAACAAGGCAGTCCTGGACGCACTGGGCGGCAAGCACAGCAATGCCTACAACGAGATCGGCAAGAAAGTATTCGCGGAGTGCAACCGTGACCTGAAACACTATTTCCACGTCAACGCCCGCAACAACGTGCCGAAGAAACGCTACTATGAAGCCTTGGAATACATCCAGGAATGGAAGCCATGCACAAATACACAGATCCAGATCCGTGACTGCAATGCACAGGTGTGTATGCCATGAAAATAGTAGAAAAACCAGTTCAGATATTGGAATTGTTTGGCGGAATCGGAAGTCCGCGATGTGCACTCCGCAACCTCGGTATTCCGACGAAAGCAATTGACTATGTGGAAATCAACGAAAAGGCGGTACGTTCATACAATTCAATGTTCCGTGAGGAATTGGCATATAAAACACAGAGTGTTGTTGGATGGAATTTGAAGCCAGATATCCTAATCCACGGAAGTCCATGCCAGGACATGAGCATTGCTGGACACCAGGGAAAAGCAAGAGCGTCAGACGGAAGAATAAACCGTGGAAAAGGAGCAAAGCAGGGCAGCGGAACAAGATCAAGCCTGATGTGGGAAACAATACATATCATTGAACAGATGGGAAAATGGAAACCCAGATATGTAATATGGGAAAATGTCAAAAATGTCACATCGAAACATATGATTGAAAATTTCGTTAAATATCAGAAGGAGATGGAGCGATTAGGATACACGAACAGCTATGATGTTCTGGATGCGAGAGAATTTGGACTGCCACAGGCACGTGAGAGAGTATTCACAATCAGCGGCCTGAATGGTGAAAAGTTCGATTTTGACAGCCTGATCCGGACACCAATGCGAAGTATTAATGATTTTTTGGAAGATAACGAAAAGGTTTCAAATGTATATGATGTAACACAGCCGTCTATTCTTTCCTGTATCGGAGAGAAAAGTATTCGGAGAGCAACAGTCATTAAAGATTATGCATATACCATAACAACCAGGCAGGACCGCACACCAGCACAGGTAATTGACTGTGGAAACGGAAGATACAGGTATCTAACGGAGCGTGAATGCTGGCGGTTAATGGGGTATACAGATGCAGATTTTGAGGCAGCCAAAGCAGTACACAGACGCAGGGGGAGATATTATACGGCACTATATGCACAAGCAGGAAACAGTATTGCGGTTCCGATATTTGAAAGCATATTCAGAAAAATTATTCTGAATGAAAGTGGTACAAAAGAGGCACAGAAACCGATACCGGGACAGAGGACGATATTTGATTATCTGGAGGATGAAGAATGATTGTGGCGAAATTGGACGTAGAGCAGAGGTGCAAAGAATGTCCGATGTTCGAACCGGAAATGAAACACAGAAAAGCTTCTATACCAGGAAGCGTGAAATCACACCATATGCTGACGATCACGTGCAAAAATCAACGTTTTTGTCTGCTTATGTGGTGTTATCTGGAGGAGGAAAGCTGATATGTACTATGGATTTGATGATTATTTTGAACCAGGTGAATTTGACGAGAAAATCGAAGAGTTAAAGAATGAGCTTAGGGAATCGGTGAAAAAAGAAATCAACGATGAAATCGAGAAACTGCGAAAAGAAAACAAAGAATTACAGGGGATTAAGAAAAATTTTGAGTCTATCAAAAGGGACTTTGAAAGAAAAAAAGAAGAATGTGAAATAGTAATGAAAGACGCTGAGTATCGTGCAAAACATGCAAGGCTGGCAGAACTGATGGAGCAGATGAAACTTGTATTATGGTCAGCAACATGGGAAACACGATACAAGAGAAAATGTAATAAATGTGATTCCTTGAGAAACGTTAAGGTGACGTTGCCGTCTGGAAAAGCTGTGGACGATGAGTGTAACTGCGGAGTAAGCAAGAAGGTGTATTATCCAAAAGAGAATGTGCTGTACGAATTAAGCGAGAGAAACAGAGAGTTCATGGCGTGGTACAGGAAAAAAGGACAAAAGGGAGAAGAGTATTTTGTTGAATATATCGATGCTGAATATGCGAAAGTGATAGTAGATCATAACAAGGGCTTCAAAGAAATAGAAGGGAAGGAACTGAGGAAAGTATTCTTTACAACAAAGGAAGAATGCCAGGAATTTTGCAGTTATCTGAATAAAAAAGAGGGAGTCGCGGGATATGACTACGACAGAGAAGGCAACCTGATTGCAGAAAGTACAGGTGAGGATAATGAATAAAGTAATTTTAATTGGACGGTTGACCAGAGACCCGGAGATACGTAATTCTAACGGAGAGAGCAACACGGCAATTGCACGCTATACGCTGGCAGTTGACAGACGCTACAAGCGTGAAGGCGAAGCGGGTGCTGATTTTATCAGCTGTGTAGCGTTCGGACGCAGTGCAGAGTTTGCGGAGAAGTATTTCCATCAGGGACTGAAGGTAGTCGTTACAGGTCGTATCCAGACCGGGAGCTATACCAACCGAGATGGCAACAAGGTCTATACAACAGACGTGGTGGTTGAGGATCAGGAATTTGCGGAAAGCAAAGCGGCGGCACAGAGAAACCGGGAAGAGAGCAGCCAGGAACGACCGGAGCCGATGCCGGTGGATGCAGACGGGTTTATGAACATCCCGGAAGATTTTGACGAAGAGCTGCCATTTGCATGATGGGAAGGCAGAAGACATTGAGAGGGAAAGAAGAGACAGGAGAAAAAGATGTTCATACAGGAAGATGATCTAAAATTAAATGATTGGCAGTTTAGCCAGAGAAAATATTTACCGTATAAGGTAAAGAAAACGCTTGCGGAACGCAGAATCAAGGAATGGTATTACAACTGGGATGGTCAAGTATATTTGAGCTATTCTGGTGGCTTGGACAGCACAGCATTGTTGCATATGATAAGAAAAACCGTAGGGTTGGAAGTCCCGGCAGTATTCTCAAATACTGGTTTGGAATTTCCTGAGATAGTAAGATTTGCACGTCAGGCCAGCGGGGAATTTGTTGAAATATATCCCAGATGGAAAGACGGAAGCAGATTAACATTTAAACAGGTAGTTGAGAAATATGGATTTCCGTTAATTAGCAAAGAGACGGCATTGAAGATAAGGAAACTGCGGCATGGAAATTTATCAGACAGATACAGAAACTATTTGATGAATGGCGATGAAAGAGGGAAGTTCGGAATGCTTCCTAAAAAATGGAGATTTTTGTTGGATACACAATTTGATATAAGTGAACAGTGTTGTAACATTACCAAGAAAAAACCGTTTAAAGATTATGCAAAAAAGACTGGAAGAGTGCCATATATTGGGACAACGCAAGATGAAAGTTTTAGACGCGAACACCAGTATGCTCATACAGGTTGCAATGTATATGATGGAAAAACAATTAAGAGCCAGCCGCTTGGTCCTTGGACAAGGCAGGATGTGCTTAGATACATAGTAGAAAATGATATTGAAATATGTTCTGTATATGGCGACATAGAGCAAACGCCCGGTGGTATATACTACACAACAGGTGAACAGCGTACCGGATGCATGTTCTGTGCTTTTGGTGCACATATGGAAAATTGTCCGAATAGATTCCAACGAATAGCAATGACACACCCAAAGCATTATCAGATCTGTATGGAATTAAAAAATAATGGGGTAAGGTATCAAGATGCACTGGAAACATGCGGAATAGAGACAGAAACATGGGAACATATTGGACAGATGAACATAATGGATTTTTTAATCACAGGAGAAAAACAATGTTGATTATAAGTCAGAATAAAGAAAAAGTAATGCGGTTTGGCATATCTTTCAACGCGTTAAAGTATGCAGAACGAACCGATCGCAAAGGGAAACAGACGATAGTCAGACACACAATCTGCATATCAGATGGATTACTGGAAGAGGTTGCGGAATACGAAAGTAAGGAGCGGTGTATGGAAGTGATGAAAGAGTTTTGCGAAGCATATACAGATGGATACTACACGACGGAATATTTCGATGATTCAGCAAAACCGCACAAAATGACAATATATATGCGAAATCAAGTATATGAGTTTCCAGAAAAGTGAGGAGGATGAGTAGAATGGCGACTTGCAGTGATTGCCTGTGTTATTACTGCCTCTACTACTGGTCGGAGCGATGTCCCTACGGAGGGTGTTATGACGATTACAGAGCACAGGAAGATCCATACACGGATCATTATCTGGAAAGGCATCTGTGGTCAGACAGTCATAAGCCAGGAGAGCAGGCACACTGGTGCAGGGGCGGCAACTTATATCCGACAGAAGAATGCCCATATTTCGAACAGTATGAAGGGCAGAAAATAGAACAATGTTACCGTGCAATGATTTCCACGTTCCAAGATGGATACCGATCGTGTCCGATGATGGTGAATGGAACATGCGAAAAGTGTCTGAGAGAGCTGAATGAGGCTATACAGGAAGGATGAATAACATGGCAATATATCATAAAACATTACAGTATCACGAAGATACTACAGAAAAGAGAAGCCTGAATGATAAGGACATTAAGTTCTTGGTGGAATTGCAGAAAGAAATGAATACGCAGGACACGACAGAAACGGCTGAACCGAGATTCTGGGTCATCAAGGGAAGCGAGAGAGTGCAAGACGATGAGAACGCAGACGAACTTGTCTTGCAAGCAGATGGAAGCACCGTTACAAGCACAACGGAAGAAACAGTGAAGTACCTCAATGATAATATCCTGTCAGACTGCAATATCAATCGGGAAAACTGCAAAATTGGAAAGGGGTGTATATTGGATTTTATACTGATGTATATGGAAGATGAAGAAGAAGAGTATGAGGACTTGATAGCGGAGGAAGTGAATGAATTTCTTGCCAATAATGGATATGATGATGTCAGGATAGTTGGTATTTCGTTCAGACCAGTTGTGTATCCGAACACGATGTTTCTGACCGAAAAGGAAGCAAGAGAACATCTGGAACGAAACCATTACCACTATTCAGAAGATGCACATACCTACTGCATGTGTGCCTGGAGATCTCCGGAAGTATGGTGGCTGTGGAAGATATTGCGGGAGGTGAAATGGGATGAATTACGACAGAACGTGTAACACATGCAGATACCACGACAGCAGAGGGATCTGTGTGTGCCCGAAGAGTGAAGAGTTCAGAGATGTTACAGTGAACGCATACTGCTGTGGACAATACGAAAGAAGCTGGAAAAAAGCCATGGTTGAGGCGTTCATGAAAGGGGCGAGAAGATGAGCGATGAAAGCAGAACACCGAAGAAACCGCAGGCTGTACTGAGCGTGTTTGGTGGAACAGCCTACGAGTGCCGAAACTGCGGCGATGAGGTGCAAAAGTATCTGCCGTATTGCCCGTGGTGCGGACAAATGCAAGATTGGAGTGATGTGGATGAACCATGAAGGATACCGTGATCCGACAGCAGACAGAGCCGTGCGAAAGGCGGATAAGATGCCGAAGCACATCAGAAAGATATTTGATGCGTTGAATACGGTTGTGAGTGTGCAGGGGATCAAAGTGACGGAAATCACTGACAAGCACACCGGAAGAAAGTGGAAACTGTGATACATACGAGGGGAGGCGATGCCGGTGGAGATGACAGAAAACGACAAGAAAAAGGAGTTCCTGCGAAGATACAGGGAATGTGAACGGAGGGAGCAGGAGATCCTGGAAGAAATCCAGAGGCTCCGGATGGATCAGATGTTTCCATCCATGGTCAATGACGGGATGCCGAAAGGCAGCCAGCAGTCCGATCTGTCGGATTACATGGTGCTGTTGGATGAGCAGATTGACCGGTTGAAGCAGGAACGCCTGGAAAAAGCAAGGACACGTGAACAGATTGACCTGGCGATCAGACGGATGGAGAACCCGGATGAACAGAGGGTGTTGCGACTGAGGTATCTGTGGGGGCTGGGCTGGATAGCAGTTGGGAGAAGAATGGGATATTCGCGAGAAGGAGCGATTAAGATTCATGGAAGAGCTTTGCAAAATTTAAAAATTTGTTAAAGTGTACACTCCAGTACACTAAACATATAATATAATGGGTTTAATCCAATTTGGGAAACGAATGCTGATATGGTTATATCCTTCACACAATATATATTTTATAAAACGTCCTGTAGAAATATAGGGCGTTTTATAGTATGATAAAAGAAAATATATGTTTGGAGGATTCTGATATGAATAAATGGCTAACAAAAGAGGAACAGTATCAAAAAGCTTTAAATCCAAACCAGATTCAAAGGATTGAAGATCCGAAATTAAGAGAAATCAGAAGTAAACACTGGTTATATCGACATAAGATATTTATGGATGAAGCACATATATCAGATCAAGAACTTATGCGATTGTATAAGCTAGATGAAGAAGCTGAACAAAGAGAAATAGATAAATATAAAAAAGCAAAGAAGTAGATAACAATGTCCTTTTGATATTAGATAAAACTAATCTTGAAAGGGCATTTTATCGTTTAAGAGTAGGAGGTGAGTCCAAGTGACTGAAAAACAGAAGATATTTGCAGATGAATACTTGATTGATTTGAATGCCACAAGGGCTTACCGGGTGGCATATCCGTCTGTAAAGCGAGATGAAACGGCAAGAGCAAACAGCAGCAGAATGCTAACAAATGCTAACGTTGCAAAATATATCGCAGACCGGATGCAGGAACGTCAGAAACGCACGGAAATAACGCAGGACAGAGTTTTGGAGGAACTGGCTGCTATTGCATTTGCCAGAGCTACTGATTATGCAGAAGTAAAGGGCGAGTGTGTCAGAATCAAAGACACGGATAGCTTGACGGATCAGCAGATTAAAGCTATTGCCGGAATAAAAGAGGGGAAGTTCGGAATTGAACTGAAATTGAACGACAAAGAAAAAGCGTTAGAGCTTCTTGGACGGCATCTTGGAATGTTTAAAGATAAGGTCGAAGTATCCGGTCTGGAAGACGAGAAAAAGAAACTGGATGATATCCTGCAACAGATGCGGGGGTGATGGATAGTGAGCACGGAACGCTTACTGCTATCAGAAAAGTATAAAGCATTTTTACGTTGTAATGCACCGGTTGAATTTCTGGAAGGCACGACTGCTGCCGGTAAGACGACAGTAGGACTGTTCAAATTTATGCTGAAAGTGGCAGAGTCATCGAAAAAACTGCACATTATAGCGGCGAAAGATACCGGAACGGCAGAAAAGAACATCATCAATAAGGACCTTGGCATCATTGATGACTTCGGTATGCTGGCTGAGTACAACGGAAACGGCACCAAGGACGACAAAATACCACATATCCTGTTCCACACCAGCAATGGTGATAAAGTCGTGTATGTGATGGGATATGGGGATAAGAAGAAGTGGCAGAAAGCCCTTGGCGGTCAGTACGGATGTCTGTATATTGACGAGATCAATACAGCTGATATTGAATTTGTCCGAGAGTCGTCTATGCGATGTGATTACTTTATGGCAACACTGAACCCGGATGATCCGAATCTGGATGTATACAAGGAGTATATCAATTGTAGCAGACCATTACCTGAATGGGAACAGGACACGCCACAGGAAATTAAAGAAGAGCTGAAAGAAGAACCAAAACCCGGCTGGGTACATTGGTTCTTTTCTTTTGACGATAATGCAGGACTTCCGGAAGAAAAGAAGCAACGGATCATCCAGAACACGCCGAAGGGAACCAAGATCTGGAAGAATAAGATCCAGGGACTCAGGGGAAAAGCAACTGGTCTGGTATTCCCGAATTTCAGCCGGAAACAGCATGTGGTCACGGCAGAATGGGTAAAACAGAAGATAGTAGCAGGAAAACTGAAATTCAAAAAGTTTACCTGTGGTCTGGACACATCGTATTCCTCAAAATCTCCGGATACGATCGCCATGCTGTTCCAGGGAATCACAGAAGACAGAAAGCTGATCACGCTGGCGGAAAAGGTATACAGTAACAAAGATCTGTCAGAACCGCTGGCACCGTCTGATACAGCGGTAAGATTCATTGATTTCCTGGAAAAGTGTCGTAAAGAATGGGGATTTGCAAAAGAGACGTTTATTGACTGTGCGGATGCGGCTACGATCACTGAGCTTCACAAGTACAAGCGTCTGCATGGATGTCTCTACAATTTTATTGAATCGTACAAGAAAGTGGAGATCCTGGACCGTATCCGCTTACAGCTTGGATGGATCCAGCAAGGATGTTATCTGGTTGTGGATACTTGTACAGAACATATCTCAGAACTGGAGCGGTATTCCTGGAACGAGGAAAAGGATATCCCGGAAGATCGGAACGACCACACGATCAATGCACAGCAGTATGGATGGATTCCATACCGGAACATGATCGGGTTTAAGGAGGAAGAGAAAAGGTGAAATGGGTGGAACAGTTGAATGAAAATATAAAGCGGACACTGCGGAGCTGGCTGAATGTACTCCCGGCAAATCCATATAATTTCCAGATCAATGAGATGCTGGATTTTGAGGGGCATGCGATTCGCAACCGCATCTGGTACCGTGGCGATGGCAACGAACTGGAACAGTTCTACCAGCAGAACCGTGAATATGCGGATAAGTACAAATTCTGGGCGAGTAAGAGCAGCCCGGGGCTTGAGATGCGGAAAATTCATACCGGTCTTCCTGGACTGATCGTGCGGACTCTGACATCGGTTGTGCTGCCGGATATGAACGATTTTGAATTTGAAAGCCTGAAGCAACAGGGGATGTGGGAGGAAATCGCAAAGGACAATGATTTTCAGCACAAAGTAGAAAGTGCACTGAAAGAGGCTCTGTATATTGGGGATGGAGCTTTCAAGGTGACGGTGGATACACAGATCAGTCCCTACCCGATTCTTGAATGGTATCCAGGCGACCGAGTGGAATTTATCCGGCACCGTGACAGAATCCGTGAAATCGTATTCAAAACACCGTATAAGGACAAAGGAAGGACCTATGTGCTGAATGAACGCTATGGATATGGCTATATTATCAACGAGCTGTATTCTGGCAATCAGATGCTTGAGGTTTCCGCACTGAAAGCCACAGAAAACCTGAAAAACTTTGCATTTGACGAGAACGTGATGCTGGCAGTGCCACTGATGATCTATGAATCTGCCAAGTATGAAGGCAGGGGCGGCAGTATCTTTGATGGTAAGCTGGACAGCTTCGACTCGCTTGATGAGGTCTGGTCGCAGTGGATGGACGCACTGAGGGCAGGCAGGGCAAAAACATACATTCCGGAATGTTTAGTCCCACATGATCCGGAGACGGGCGTGCTGATCCGGCCGAATCCATTTGACAATCGCTATTATGCGGCAACTGGTGATATGAGCGAAGGACAGAAGAATGTGATCAATACCGATCAGCCGGTAATTCCGCATGAAAGTTATCTCGCATCCTATATCACGGCACTGGATCTGTGCTTACAGGGTGTGATCAGTCCGTCTACTTTGGGCATCGATACGAAGAAGCTGGACAATGCAGAAGCACAGAGGGAAAAAGAAAAAACAACGCTGTATACACGGAACAGCATTGTAGAAGCATTACAGACAACACTTCCGGATGTGGTTGCTTCCTGTATCCATGCAATGAACATTCTGGAAGGACAGATGCCGGAAGATGTGAAGGTCAATATTCCATTTGGGGAATATGCAAACCCATCTTTCGAAAGCCAGGTTGAGACTGTGGCAAAGGCAAAACAGGGCGGAATCATGAGCATTGAACGCTGTGTAGAAGAGCTGTATGGTGACAGCCTGGATGAACATTGCAAACAGGAAGAAATCACCAGACTGAAAGCAGAACAGGGTATTCAGGAGATGGAAGAGCCGGGAGTCAATCTGGATGCTGGTGATTTCAGCGTAAATCAGGAAGGCGGCGAGAACGATGAAGGTAAAAGTAGCAAACAGGATGTACCAGATGAGCCGGAAGGAGTACCAGGGACTGCTTAAAATTGCAAAGGAACAGGTACCTTTTGGCGTGTATGCTTTGGAAAAAGGCGATTATGCGGAACTGAGAAATGATAAATGCAGCAGTGCCACACAGTTGAAAGAACTGAAAAGGCAGTTTAAGCAGCAGGGATTCAAGGTGCATGTAAATGGCAAAGATAAATGATGCGTATGATATCGGAGCGGCTTTTGAGGCAATCGAAGATGAACTGATCGCATCCATGATCCGAAACATGAAACGGCACAAGGTCGAAGAAGTGACGGAGAATAAGCAGTGGAGCATGTGGCAGGCAGAACAGTTAAAAGCTCTGGAACAGTACCGGAGAGCCAACCGGAAGAAGTTCGGCGGACAGTTCCAGGATATCAATGACAAGATCGAGGCTCTGATTCGGGTGGCAAGAACCGAAGGAAACATGCATCAGGAACTGCAGATCCTGGACGCTATCAAAAAAGGTTTTCCAGCAAAGAAAGCAACAAAAGGTGCTACGGCAGAGTTCTTCCGACTGAATGACCGGAAGCTGGATGCCCTTATCAATGCAACCACGAATGACATGGAAAAGGCAGAGGTGGCTGTACTTCGTATGGCAGACGACCAGTACCGCAGGGTGATCTACAACGCTCAGGTCTATGCAAACACTGGTGCCGGCACGTATGAAAAAGCAGTTGATATGGCGACCAAGGATTTTCTTTCTGCTGGTCTGAACTGTATCGAATATAAAAACGGTGCAAGGCATACGCTGGCAGATTATGCAGATATGGCGATCCGTACAGCAAGCAAACGAGCCTACCTGCAGGGGGAAGGTGAAAAACGCCAGGAATGGGGCATACATACTGTTATCGTGAATAAGAGAGGAAATCCGTGCCCGAAATGTCTGCCGTTCTGCGGAAAAGTATTGATTGATGATGTGTGGAGCGGTGGCAGCCGGAAAGACGGCAGTTATCCGCTGGTTTCAAAGGCGATATCTTATGGTCTGTACCATCCAAGATGTAAAGACAGCCACACAACCTATTTTCCCGGTATTTCAACGGCTGATGATACCTGGACGAAAGAAGAACTGGAACAGATCGGTCTGAAAAACCAGCAGGAAGCCAGACAACAGTATGCAAAGCGGCAGGAGAAGAAGTATAAAAGGATGGCAGAGTGTTCACTGGATCTAAAGAATAAGGCAGAGTATCAACAGAAAAGTAATAAATGGGCAAGGTTAAAAGATGATGAAGGCATTTATCACACGTATAATTTAGGACAGAATGATGTCATAAAGCCGCATAATATCAAAAAAGATATGCAGAAGTCAGATATTGGAAAAGAGATGTCTGAATACCTGGAAACGAATAATATTTTAGTTCAGCTCGTTTATGGTATCGATAATCCATATAATGAATTGGGATTTTATGATGCAGAAGATGATGTAATAAGAATTTTTGCAGATCAGACAAAAACGATAGAGAAAACAGCAGAAGTGCTTATACATGAAGCAACGCATAGAAAGTACGGAATTGGTGGAGACCAATGGTCGGAAGCTGTGTGCATTGCTCAAGAAGTGAAACACCGAAAGAGGTCAAATACATTGACTTCCCAAGAGAAAAAGGATATACTCAAATTAGTAGCTGAGTTGTATCCGGAATATCCATGGAGAAAGTAGGTGACATTATGACATTAGAAGAAATGAAAGCAAAAATGGATCGGCGTAATAGAATGGTGTCGGATGCAAGAGCAGGGAACGATCCAATATGTCCAAAATGTAAAAAAGGACATGTTAAATGCAAAGGAAAATATTTCTTCTATTGTGATTCGCCGGAATGTGATATGAAACTTTCTATGGATCCAGTAAGACCAAAACAAAAATAAATACCACCAGTCGAGAGGCCGGTGGTATTTTTGTACCCATTTTGCAGGGAGGTGAGAAACATAAAAAGCAAAACTTACGAAGAATTTGTCGAGAAATTCAAACCGAAGAAAACGACAGACGACTGCTATACACCATCGGAGATATACGAAGTTATAAAGGACTGGGTGTGCAAACGTTACAATATTGATCCTGAGAACGTGATTCGCCCATTCTGGCCGGGCGGCGATTACGAAAAAGACGAATATCCGCCGGGATGTGTGGTGGTGGACAACCCACCTTTTTCCATCCTGAAAAACATATGTGAATTTTATCTGGAACGGGGCATCCCGTTCTTTTTGTTTGCCCCGTCACTTACAGCATTATCTGGTAAGACCACCTGGAACAGAATGAACCACATTGTATGTGACTGTACGATCGAATACGAAAACGGTGCAACTGTGAAGACATCGTTTATTACCAGCTTCGAACCGGAAACGGTAGCAGAGACATCGCCGGAGCTGACAAAGCTGGTGAATGATACAACGAAAAAGCTGAGGCAGGAAAAGGCACGGAAATTGTCAAAGTATGATTATCCGGATCATATCGTTACCGCTTCCATGATGCAGAAAATGGCACGTTACGGTGTACATTTCCGGGTAAGGCGTGAAGAATGCCAGCTTGTGCGAAGCCTGGACGCCCAGAGAGCCATGAAAAAAGAGATTTACGGGGCAGGGCTTCTGCTGTCAGACCAGGCGGCAGCCAGGAAGCAGAATGCAGAAAAGCAGGCAGCAGAAAATGCCAGAAAGCAGGCAGAGGATGCTATCTGTTATGAACTTTCAGAGCGTGAGAGGGAACTGGTGGAAGCATTAAATAAATCAATATTAGATTAAGAAAGCGAGGATAAGAACATGAAATTTTCGAAAGCATTTGAGTTGATGAAACATGGAGAAAAAGTGAAACTTCCATCCTGGGGCGGTTACTGGTACTGGGATGGTAGCAGAAAAACAATCATCATACATACAAAAGATGGCATTGAGATGGATATCAGAAAAACAGCGAGAGTTGAATATACGCTTAGTAATATTGTTTCAGAAGAATGGATTATTGCAGATGAAACAAATTGCCCTGAACTTGGCGGCAAAGCAACGTTTTCTTTTGGCGAAGCCATTAAATATCTGAAAAGAGGTAAGAAAGTAAAGCGTGAAGGATGGAATGGTAAGAATCAGTATATTCAGCTTGCAACAGGTATTTCTTACAAAACACAAAACGGAGAAATTGTGAACTGCGAGCATGATGCAATTGGCAACATGGCGGTGGCGTTCGTTGGGACTTCCGGTGTACAGATGGGCTGGCTCGCTTCTCAGGCTGATATGCTGGCAGATGACTGGATGTTTGTGGAATGATAGAACACTACACAGTCACAAAAGACGCAGACAGGCTTGCACCGAACTGGCTGGCGAGCCGGATCAATTACAAGACAATCAAATTATTATACCGGGACAAAGACGGACACGCAGAACTGAAAGGGGTGAAGATTGGCGATGAAGTGGCACAGATTGGCGACACGGTACAGTTCAACGGCAGACGGTTATCCGTAGAAAGGCGGTGATCCAGATATCTCCCTTTGAGGCACAGGGCTATGTGTCTTATTTTTATGCCCGAAGGCAGAAAACTACACGGAGACACCGGGTTATCAACTGTTTTGTGAGACACACGTAAAACTGTCAGATTTGTGCAGACAGCATAGTAAAAAAACTGTAAAGGAGCGAAGAAAGATGAGCAAAAAAATTTCTATGAAACTTCAAATTTTTGCCGAGCCGCCACAGCCGCCGGAACAGAACCCTGCAAATCCACCACAGGCACCAGAAGGGCAGTCAGTCCCGGCTTTTGATTATGACAAACTGGCGAATCTGATCGCCGGAAAACAGAGTGTGACGGAGGAATCCGTCCTGAAAGGGTATTTCAAACAGCAGGGACTGTCAAAAGAGCAGATGGAACAGGCAATTACAGCATTTAAACAGCAACAGGCGGACAAACAGCCAGATGTAGCAGGCATGCAGAATCAGATCACTGAGACGCAGAAGCAGCTTACCCAGGCACAGGCGGCAGTGCAGAAAGCACAGATTGAGAGTGCAGCCACCATGACGGCAGTATCGCTTGGCATCCAGGCAAAGACGATCCCGTATGTTTTGAAAATGGCAGATTTCAGCCAGGTGATCGGGCAGGATGGGAAAGTCAGTGAAGAAGCACTGACTGCAGCAATCAATAAGGTGCTGGAGGATATTCCGGCATTAAAACCGCAGGCAGATGCAAAGTCCGGTTTCATGCAGATCGGTACCGGCGGCAATCCTCAGCAGCAACCACAGCAGACAACAGCAAACCAGGCAGCAGTTCCAACAAAACGCTGGAACCGATTCAACTAAAAGAAAGAAGGTATAGATTATGGCATTAAATTACGCACAGCAGTGGAGCCCGGAGCTTCTGGAGATCCTGATCCAGGGGACGATCACATCACCATTTATCACAAGCAACGTGAAATGGGTGGGGGCAAGAACATTTCACTTTACACAGACATCTACATCCGGTTTTAAGAACCACAACCGCAACGGAGGCTGGAACAAAGGATCTTTTGCACAGAAAGATGTTCCTTACACGGTAGAACATGACAGAGATATTTCATTCCTGGTTGACAAGGCCGATGTAGACGAAACAAATGCAACGGCATCTATCCAGAACATTTCCCGTGTGTTTGAGCAGACACAGGTTGCACCGGAGACAGATGCACTGTTCTTTTCCAAGGTTGCACAGGCGGCAAAGAAAACGGAAGGATACCATTCGGAAACTGCAGCATCCGCATACACGAAGGCGAAAGTGTTCGGAATGTTGAAAGATATCCTGGCAAAAGGAAAACTCAGACGATACAAAGCCAATGGAACGCTGGTGATGTATGTCACTTCTGCAATCATGGATGCCCTGGAGCAGTCTACGGAATTCACCCGTAAGATCGAGATCACCCAGATTGCAGAGGGTGGTATCGGTATTGAAACCAGAGTAACAGACATCGATGGTGTGCCTGTGATGGAAGTCATCGATGATGAACGATTCTATGATTCCTTTAACTGGGAACCGGAAAACGGCGGATTCGAACCGGTCAAAAAAGCCTCTGGAACAACAGGGTCGAAAAAGATCAATGTCCTGGTTGCATGCGGTCAGACCTGTAAAACGGTGCCGAAGATCGCAAGTATCTATTACTTTGATCCGGGAGCACATACCGAAGGCGATGGCTACCTGTACCAGAACCGTTCCCTGTCAGATGTTTTTGTATTTCCGAACGGAAAAGACGGCAATATCGACAGCGTGTATGTAGATACTGACACCACCGAATACACAGGAGCGTAATATGGCTGCTTATGTGACAGAGAGCTACTATATCAACACTTATGGCGGCAGGACCGTACCGGAAGAAAATCTGAAATCTGCCCTGCATCAGGCATCCAGACACATTGATTCCCTGACCTACAATCGGATTGTAGGCAGGGGATTTGACAATTTAACAGATTTCCAGAAAGAGGTCATTCGGGAAGTCATATGTTTGCAGGCAGATTTTGAATGTGAAAATGCAGATGAGATCAATACAGTTTTATCCAGTTACAGTATCAATGGTGTATCAGCTTCGTTTGGCAGCAGTTGGAATGTGTTCATGGATAAAGGAGTTGCCATGAAGCGTGATATATATGCTCTGCTTTGCCAGACGGGGCTGTGTTGCCAGTTAGCGAGGTGAGGTATGAAATATCCATGTTTGATACCAAAACGGCTCTGTCGGACAGATATCGTCTGCAAGTTCGATCAGGAAGGGTTGAACAAATATGGAGAGCCATTAGAGACAATAACGTATTACGGTAAATGTAATTATCAGGATAAAGCCAAAACAGTGCTGACAGCAGAGAAGAAGATGGTACAGATTACCGGGACAGCATTGTTTCCGGGCGATATCTGTCCGGGACTAGCGGTTATCTCCGGCGGATCAGTGGAACTGTTTGGAGTGAAGCGGAGAATCGAACAGGGGACAAAAGCCAGAAATCCGGACGGAAGCGTAAATTATACGGAGGTGTTACTGGTATGATCAATGTAAATTCGATTATTAACCTGAACTTTCCAAGGATAAAGCAGCTCACACAGGCACAGTCTCAGGCACTGGAACAGACTGCAGAAGCATTGCACACAGAAGTCGTGCAGGCACAGGTGTTTCCGTTTGATACCGGAAATTTACAGAATGAGAGCACTTTCGTGGATTGTTCAGAAAGCAGCCGCGGACAGGTTACGCTTGCTTCTACAGCACCGTATGCACGAAGGGTTTACTTTCATCCTGAATATCATTTTCAGACCAAGGAAAACCCAAACGCAAGAGGATTATGGTACGAGGACTGGCTGCCGGGCGGGAGCAAAGACCAGTTCTGTCAGAAAGCGTACAAAGAGATCTACAGGAGGATTGTGGGATTATGATGCTGTCAGATGTGCGAGATTATGTAGAATCCCTCGGTATTTCTGAGAACGTGTATATGGGTAAACTTCCGGATAAACCGGAAAAATCCATTGGTGTGTACAACAGCAAGCACCAGAGAGCATACCACACGGCTATCGGTGGTCCACATCTGGAAGGGTACGGTGAAAAACCGGTAACGATCCTGGTCCACTGGAACCGTTCACCACGAGACACCGAAAAAGCTGCTACAGAGTTGTTTGAGAAGCTGAGGGCGGCGAGAAATACAGAAATAAACAATGAAACAATAAAATTTATACAGCCACTTTATGAGATTCAGGACGTTGGCACAGACGATGCCGGCATCTATGAAATGGTCATAGAAGTGGCTGTTATTTTTGAAAAAAAGGAGTGACGAAGATGAAAACAGGAGTATATCCATGTTACGAAAACCAGTTTCGTATCAACAAAGGAGTAACGGAAAAAGAGGACATGAAAGAGATCAAAGACTGTGTATCTTTCTCCGTATCATTCGACAATGGCGTGGAAGAATGGACTCCATTTGATACAGAAGGCTGGGTAAGACGACTGCTGACAGCTAAGAGTGTTAAGATCACGGTATCTGCGAAGCGAAACGTAGGAGATCCGGGAAACGACCTGGTCGCGTCTCTGGCATGGGTAAATGGACGTGACGCAGAAAAAGACATTGCCTGGACATTTCCGGATGGCACAGAGGTTAATTTCCTTGGTGCAGTCATCAATGTGACAAATGTTGGTGCTGGTGATTCAACGGCAGTGGCACCGCTGGAATTCGAGATCCAGAGCAATGGAAAACCGGAAGTTATCCCGGCATCGGAATAGGGGGTATAAGAACATGGCAAAAACAGTAGACATTACAGAAAAACTGAACATGGATGGAAATCCGGTGATTGTGATCAAGAACAAAAAACTGGAAGTCAATGCAGATGCGGCAACCGTGCTGAAACTTATGGATGTCATTGGGGATGGTGCAGGAACACCAAAACAGGTGTCAAATATGTACAATCTGCTGTTCAGTGAGAAAGCACGCAAAACAATCGAAGAATTGAAACTTTCATTTGATGATCTGAAAATCGTGGTCCAGACTGCAATCACACTGATTACCGGAAAGGAAGAAGAAGCGGGGGAATCCCAGATCCCGGCTACGACCTGATCGAAGATTATGATCTGATTGTAGCGTCCTTCCAGTCGGAATACGGGATCCGGCTTTCAAGGGAAGTCAATACAATGCCCTGGGAGGAATTCAGACAGATGCTTGCGGGACTTGGACCGAACACGGTCCTTGCCCGTATGGTATCGATACGGACAGAAGAAGACGAAGAGATGCTGAAACATTTCACACCGGAGCAGAGAAGAATCCGGTGTGAATGGCGGAACAGAACAGCCGCAAAAGTAAGCATAAAAGACAGGGATGTATTCCTGGAGCAGATGAAGCAGGCATTTATTACAATGGCAGGAGGTAGATCAAAATTGAAAAAAGAAAAATAAAGTGTCCATTTTGCGGACATGGACAAAAAGTTCAGTATGTTCAGGATGCTTCTTGCTGTGGCATTTTCATTAAATGCCAGGCACGGCACTGTAGAAAAGAATTTGAAATTAAAATAAATCAGGACAAGTAGTGCCATTGTGCCGATGTTCTCCTAAAAATGGAGGTGGCACAAATGGCAGACAGAGACAGTATAGGCGAGATCGGTCTTGATCTGGTCGTAAACCAGAATCAGTTTAAACGTCAGATGAACAGCATGATGGGCTTGGCGAAAAAGGCAGGTGCGGCATTGGCATCTGCCTTTGCTGTCGGAAAACTGGTTGAGTTTGGAAAGAAATGCCTGGAATTAGGTTCGGACCTTGCAGAGGTTCAGAACGTTGTTGATGTTACATTCCCAACATTATCCGCACAGGTAGACCAGTTTGCAAAGAGTGCAGCGGCAAGCTTCGGACTGTCAGAAACCATGGCAAAACAGTACACCGGTACATTTGGTGCCATGGCGAAAGCGTTTGGATTTACGGAGAAACAGGCTCTTGATATGGGGACAACCCTGACCGGATTGGCCGGTGATTTGGCATCTTTTTACAATCTGAGCCAGGACGAAGCATACGCAAAGCTGAAATCGGTATTTACCGGTGAAACGGAATCACTGAAAGACCTTGGTGTTGTTATGTCGCAGACATCACTGGATGCGTACGCACTGGCGAATGGATTTGGAAAGACAACCGACAAAATGTCGGAAGCTGAAAAGGTAGCATTGCGTTATTCATTCGTACAGGATCAGCTGTCAGCGGCACAGGGCGATTTCGCACGAACGTCCGACTCCTGGGCAAACCAGTGCAAAGTGTTATCTTTGCAGATGCAGTCTCTTATGGCAACGGTTGGACAAGGTCTAATCAATCTGTTTACACCGGTTCTGAGAGTGATCAATGCAGTAGTAGGTCGCCTGAGCGTGCTGGCAAGTGCGTTTAAGTCGTTAACAGAGCTAATCACCGGGCAGAAGTCGTCCGGCACAACAGATAATATGCAGCAGACAGCAGCAGGAATGGATGATGCAGCAGAATCGGCAGAGAATCTGAAAGACAATACAACGGCAGCGGGAAATGCGGCCGAAAAAGCATCCAAAAAGCTGAAAAGCCTTATGGGTTTTGATAAGATCAATCGCCTGGACAAGAAAGACGACAGTAGTAGTACTACAGGAAGTGCCGTACCGGATGTGGCTGGTAGTGTTGATTTTGGCAAGCTTGCCGAAGGAGATACTGTTGTAGATGGCTTGAATCGTAAGATGCAGGATTTACTGGAAAGAGGTAAAGAACTTGCAGGCCTATTTAAGAAAGGATTCTTGATAGGATTCGGAGACAGTGGGAAAAGAATTGATGGAATCCGTAAGAAATGCGAAAGTATTGGTGAAACATTAAAAAGCATATTTACAGATCCGCAAATACAGACATCCGCTTCGGGATTGTTTGATGCGATTGCTTTAAACGCCGGGAAAATTGCAGGATCTTTTGTAAGCATCGGAACAACGATTGCCTCCAATCTGGTAGGTGCAATAGATCGATATTTACAGGGCAGTGAAGGTTATATACATGACAGATTAGTCAGTATGCTGGATACTTCAACAGATGCGGTAAATCTGGTCGGAGATTTTTTTACATCTTTTGCAGACGTATTTTCGGTGTTTGCAGATGAAAATGGCGAAGTATGTTCGGCAGAACTGCTTGGCATGATTTCTGATGCATTTCTGGGTTCTAAAGATCTTGCATTGAAACTGACAAATGACATACTTTCATGTATTCTTCAACCTTTTATAGATAATAAAGATAAAATAAAAGATGCTATTGATAATACATTAGAACCAATAAGTACGGTTCTCGAAACACTGCATACATCGGTAAAAGAGACCTTTGAAAAAATCTTAGCTGTGTATGATAAGCATATCAGTCCGATGTTCGATGGATTTAAAGAAGGGTTCAGTGAAATATTATCTACCCTGCTGGATGGATATAATAAATATTTTGCACCGGTATTGTCAAAGTTATCAACCTTGTTTCAGAGTGTATGGACGAGCAGCATACAGCCAACCATCAACAATATTATTGGACTGGTGGGGGATGTTGCTGATCTTATAAATGTTCTGTGGCGTAATGTGTTCAAGCCTTTTATTAATTGGATAGCATCTGCAATTTTCCCGGTGATATCGCCAATTATCGAAGCAATCGGTACGATATTTTTGAATTTTGTCGGGGATGTTTCAAAAAATATCAACAATGTCATACGTATTTTAAGAGGAATCATTCAATTTGTAACAGGTGCATTTTCTGGTGATTGGGAAAAAGCATGGAAAGGTGTTCTGGAAATATGGAATGGAATGACAGATCTGTTTAAGTCACCAATCAATATTGTGATAGGTTTTGCTAATGGACTGATAGCAGGTATTGAAAGTGCGGTTAATTCAGTTGCCAATATGTTCAATAATTTGCAGATCGATGTGCCTGACTGGGTGCCTGGAATTGGTGGACATACGCTTGGATTTGATCTGCCTATCTGGGATGCACCAAGAATACCGCTGCTTGCACAAGGCGGATTTGTAAGAGCCAATACACCAAGGTTAGCAGTAATTGGTGATAACCGGCACGAAGGCGAGATTGTGGCACCAGAAAGCAAATTACAGGCAATGGTAAACGCAGCGGTATCGGCAGCAGGCGGGAGAGGTGTGACGAAAGAAGAGATGGAATCCATTGCCAATAATGCAACTATGCGTATTGTAGCGGCACTTGCAAATGTAAGTTTTAATTTAGATGGCGTAGACATTGCACGAGCGTCAACAAGAGCACAGATCGGAATTAATAAACGTTTTAACACGGTAGATGTTAGATAGGAGCAACTGATGTTTGTATTGAAATGTGGAAACGTAGAACTGCCTGCACCAGTTTCGATGAGTGTGGCAGATGAAATCATATGGAGCAGTGACACGGGACGTACTCTTACAGGTACTATGGTCGGTGATGTTGTAGCAGAAAAGAAAAATCTGTCTATCAAATGGAATTGGCTTACAGAACAGCAGGCAGCTCTTATCAAAAAGAATTTAGCAACAGGATTTTTCCCTATTACGTTCCGTGATTACGGAACAAATGTAACAATCGAGTCATACAGAGGGACAATAGCAAAAGAAGTTGGCGGTGATATCGGTGGTATTTTTTACTACAAAGAAGTTTCTGTGGATATTATACAGAGGTGATTATTGATGATAAGCACGAGCAATGCATATAAGGAAGCAATCAAGAAAAATCGAGAATTTTCAATACATGATGCTTACACATTGAGCAAAAGTTCTGTCAAGATTGAAATGGAAACGGGAGATTTTTTGGCGTATAGCATTGATGATCTTGTGACAGATGATAGTAATAATATTGCCATTGGAACTGCTGCTGCCAAGGAGTACAAAGCGACTCTGGATAATTCAGATGGTAAATTTGATGATGTGGATTTCAGGGAAGCAAAAATTAAAGCAGGGGTAGGGCTTAAATTACCAGATGGCACAGTGGAAATCATAACGAAAGGCACTTATACGATTGACACAGCGTATTTTACGGAGTTGACAGTTGAAATTACAGCTTACGATGACATGATAAAATTTGACAAAAGTTATTCCGAAAGCACGTTGGAGTTTCCAGCATATTGTACTGATATTGTCAAAGAGGCGTGTAAAATTTGCGGTGTTCCAGTAGAAACAGTCCAAGAATCAGTTTACTAGGACATACTGGATAGCGTAAGAATCAAAGAAAAGCCGGAAGATGTTAATTTGACTTTTCGAGATATGCTGAGATATTGTGCCAAAATAGCTTTTTCTTATTGGAGAATTTCAGAAGATGGAACGTTAAAATTACAATCCATTATAAATAGTTTTGAAAGTTTACCGTATGAAAATAACATTATTAACGGTGGAAAATTCAGGAATAGTCCATATGCGTATCGAGTGGAAGATGATAAAGATGGAGGAGATTTTAAAGATTATTCATCTGGTACTTCTCTAAACGGTGCCCAACATCCTGGAGTAAGAGATGCTCATATATACAATGTTTTGAGTAAAAAAATAAGTACTGACATTATATGGATTACAGGATTTCAAATAGAGTATGCTTCAAATAACAAAAAGCAGATTAGAAATTTATGGTTTGATCGTAATACCGTATTCGAAAATAGTAGTGTTATAAGAGTTGTTATTGATTGTAGCGTAGATGCAACATATGCAAATAAGATAAAGGATCTTGCTGAACTTTGTGGTATATATCATTCAACAGGGTATTTTGCAAGGGAGTTATCAATTTCATGTTCAAGCGATCCAAGTATTGTTGCAGGAGATTGTATAACTGTTACAGATGGAAGACAAAATTCGTTTTACTTTTTTGTTACACATGCGAATTTCTCTTTTGGAAAAGCACAACTTTTGGAAAGCTCTTGTAATGGCAATATCAAAAGTGTAAGAACAATCATAGAAAGTCAGGGGTGAGATAATGGCTATACAGATGCGTAGAGGTGAGTATGGGAAATTTGATCCGGAAAAATTACTTCCAGCAGAGTGGGCAGTGGTTCTTTCAGGTGATCCAAATACACAGGATGGAAGAGCGGCTTATTTATGTTTTGATGCTGGAAACGTGAAACGCATGGTGACGCAGGAGGATTTGCAAAAAGATATCGAGATGGCGGTAGGAGATATTAAAGATACAGTTGTTAAAGAATCAATTGAAAAAGTAAAAGAGGATGCATTAGATTCAAAAGTAGATAAAGTAACAGGTAAGGGTTTATCTACGAATGACTATACTACGGAAGAGAAAAATAAACTGGCTGATATCAAGGACTTCACCGGGGCAAATTCTATGAACAACGGCAGTGCGGGATTGGTTCCAGCACCGGATAAAAGTATGTGGAGAAATTTCCTGTGTGCTGATGGAACATGGGAAGAGCTGACCCTTAGCTATGATGAAAAAAATCAACTCTTAGATCTGAATGTTGGAGATGGATATAGTCGTGTGTCTATCCCTACAGTTACTGCAACTACACCGGGTCTAATGACACCAGCTATGTTCAACAAGTTTGATAATCTGATTGAAAACGGTCAGACAGACATATCTGGAAACGCCGGAACAGCAACGAAATTAAAAACGGCAGTGACTGTTGACGGTATGAATTTTGATGGATCATCAAGTATATCCCACTATGCAGTGTGCTATACATCGGGAGCGACCGCAGAAAAAACAGTGAGTCTGTCAAATTTCAAACTGGCAGTAGGATCTCGGATCACAGTCCGTTTCAATTATGCAAACACAGTTGCAAATCCAACACTGAATGTCAATGCCACCGGAGCGAATCCGATCTACTACAAAAACAGCAACATCCCGGCAGAACTGATCGAGCAGTACACAGTCCTGGAACTGGTCTACAGCGGATCATACTGGTATGTGGTCGGAAACATGAATATCCTGACCAAGGGTGACAGCATAAGCGTTGAATGTTTCACAGCAGGCTATGTGACATCCATGGGACAGGAGGTGCAGTTCTGTATCCCGGTATCGACACCGATTGTCGGATGCAGTTCTGTTACGATAGAATCAGCAACTGGACTGCAGATCAGGCAGAACGGAAATTATGTCTATGGCGGGAATGCATCCACACTGGTAGCGGCATCGTCCTACCGTGGCGTTATTAACCGAAACATGGTTTCTGTTGCAGCCACTATGCCGAACACAACTAACGCAATCAATAATGCACCGTGTGGTGTGCGTGCGGCGTTGAAACTGACATTTTCGTAACAATCAATTACAGAAAGCAGGTGAGAAATACATGATAACAGCAGTCATAGATGCAGGGCAGCATTACTGCCAGGCAGTCAGTGACCTGTGGCAGTGGGATTATGGACAGACACTGCGGATCCAGGGCGTGAAGCTCCCGGCGGCGGTCGAGGTTCAGTTTTCGACAACAGAGCGGATCGGCGAAACAGTCACCAGGATTGGTGTGACGAAAGAGGGGGTTACTGAGGTACCTATCCCAGATACACTGCTGGATGGCGGCGGAACAACGCAGGATTATACAATCTATGCGTTCGTGTACATCGAAAACGGCGATTCTGGAAAGACGGAGTATCGTGTCAGCATGAAAGTCCGGGCAAGGCCGAAACCGGAAGCCCATGCCACACCGGAAGAGGGGGAACTGTTCCGGCAGGCAATTGTGGCAGTTGCTGAATCCGCTGATCGAGCAGAGAGTGCTAGGAAATCAGCAGAGACAGAAGCAAAGAAAGCCCAGACAGCCACGGAAACAGCCAAGAGGGAAACAGAAACCGCAAAGAACGATGCAGTACAGGCAAAAGAAGCCGCTGAGAAAGCAAAGAGCGGAACGGCAGCAGATAGGGAAGTTACAGAAGCGGCATCAAAAGCGGCACAGGTGAGTGCAGTTTCAGCGGAAAAGTCGGCAGAAAGAGCCGAGACAGCGAAAGAAGAAATCCAGGAATCAGCGGATCAGATCCAGAAGAATGCAACAGAAATTGATTTGTTAAAGGAAGATAAAATTACCAAACCAGCCGAAGCCCCAACTATCGGCAAAATTATTCGGGTAAAATCAGTCAACGAAGACGGCACATTCGTCTGCGAATGGGCTGACAGTGCAAGTGACCTGGATGTGCAAATTGACGGTAAAAGCATTGTACAGAATGGGGTTGCTGAGATACCTTTATGTACAAAAACAAAAGGAGCAGGATTAATTTCTATAGATGCGTATCCTAATAACGGCGGGCTGTATAGAGCAAATAATGCAACCGGATTAATTAGGATTGTTTCTGCTACAAATAATCAAATCGATGAGAGAAGAAACCAATTTTGCCCAATAGTCCCTGAAACCATTGACTATGCCGTCAAAGCTGCCATGTGCGATGGAAAAGGTGTAGCATGGACAGCAGATGAACAGACGGCTGCTAGAGAGCGGATGGGGGCTTGGACGGGAGACTGGCAAATAATCATGGATGAGACTTTAGCAGAACTAACACAAGAAGTATCGTTTGAAGTCCCAGATGATACAAAAGAAATGATTTGCTATTTTAAAAGCGGAGCAGCACCTAAGGCTGATCAGGTATATTTACGTACAAGCAACAACGGCAGCAGTACCGCTGAAAGTTTCGCTTCATTTGGCGGATCATTATCTAATAATACGATTTCTATCGGTTGCCAAAAGATACAGTTCCTTAATTCACAATACGGCTTAATCGAATATAGCTATTTGTCGCATTCAACCCCATCGTCAGCAGATTATGTTCAACGAGCGGGAAAACCATCCTTATTAAGGATTGACAGCAAGCGTTTTGCCTTTCATTCGGTCAATATAAATGGTGGATATCCAGTAGAAACTCGATTGTTAGTGCTTGTTAGGAGGTAACGATGAAAGTAGCAGAATACAAACAAACAGGAACACGAACAGAAGAATACACAGTAACCGTTCCACCAGAATACGATGAAAAGGGTAACATTATATCTGAGGAACATGAAGAAACCCGTACCCGTGAGGTACCAGTGATGGGAATGGTATACAGAGATATGACAGCAGAAGAGATTGCTGAAATGGAGAAGATACAAACAGAAATGCCTGAGCCACAACCGACCGCAGAGGAACGACTGGATAAAGTAGAACAGCGTACTGATACACTTGAAAGTGCAACAGATGACCTTGTTTTAACGATGGCTGATTTGATTGGAGGAGAAGCATAATGAAAACATTAAGCACATTGAAATTAAAAATCATGGTAAGAGCATTCCGCATCAGAATTAAGAACGGAGAAGTATTCGAGGACATTGCAGCGGATTATCCAGCATTGACAACAGATGATCTGGAAGCGATTCGAGAAGCACTGAATATGAATTAATTAACTAAAGAGGGCTACGGTAAACTACCATGCCACTCGTAACGCAGATTGCAGCTGATTGCAAATGGAGATGACTGCACATATGAATATTAATCGAGGAAGTATCATCAGAGCAGGACCGTAGAGGTCCATTTTTATTGTAATTTTTGCAACCGTAAACGAAAAAGAAGCCTTGTGTTGAGCGATACCAATGCCCACAAGACTTCTTAGATTGTTTCTTGGTTAGATACATATTAACACATCTGACCAAGAAAGGAAAGACTAACGAGGATGAAAAAAGAAATGTTATGTACAGGTATTGGAGCAGTCGGTGGGGCGATTGCTTCTTTTTTTGGCGGCTGGGATCAGGCATTGATGACGCTGATCATTTTTATGGCGATCGATTACATATCCGGTCTGATCGTTGCCGGGGTATTCCACAACAGTAAGAAAACGTCAACAGGGACATTGGAAAGCCGGGCAGGCTGGAAAGGTCTGTGCAGGAAATGTATGACGCTGCTGTTTGTTCTGGTGGCGTACCGGCTGGATCTGGCAATCGGTGTGGATTACATCCGTGATGCGGTGATCATCGGGTTTATTGCCAACGAACTGATCAGCATCGTAGAGAATGCCGGACTGATGGGCATACCGCTGCCGGCAGTGATCGCCAATGCAATCGACATACTGACACAGAAAGCAGAGAAAAAAGGGGACGCATGAGCGTCCTCTGAGAAAGGCGGTAGAGACTATGAACAAGATTAACCGAATGATTTCAAATTACAATTATAATCCCGGCAATATTTCCAGGATCAAATATATTGTGATCCATTATGTCGGAGCATTGGGCAGAGCACAGGAAAATTGTGCATACTATGGTGGTGGTAACCGCGGGGCATCTGCACACTATTTTGTCGGTTTCGCCGGCGAAATCTGGCAGTGTGTGGAAGATCAGAATATTGCCTGGCATTGTGGGGCGAGCAGCTATAAGCATCCAGAATGCAGAAATGCCAACAGTATCGGAATCGAGATGTGCGTGCGAAAGAAGAACGCGGCGAGTCTTGGGGCAACAGATAAGGACTGGTATTTTGAAGGAGCAACAGTACAGTCTGCTATTGGGCTGACCAGATACCTGATGAAGAAATACAACATCCCTGCAGATCATGTCATTCGCCACTATGATGTAACCGGAAAAATTTGCCCGAATCCGTATGTATACAATACAGGTACGTATACATGGGATGCCTTCAAACAAGCCATTTCTGGGCAGAGTGGCGATATTCTTCCAGCAACCGACAAACCATGGTACCGTGTCCGCAAGACCTGGAAGAACGCCAGCAGCCAGATCGGAGCGTTTCAGACGATCAAGAAAGCCAAGCGGTGTGCAGATCAGCATGCCGGTTATCATGTCTACAACGATGCCGGAAAAAAGGTCTACACATCCTCCAAGTTGCCATATAAGGTACAGCCGAAAACTGCGAATGTTCCGATCAGAACGGGACCGGCTAAAACTTACAGTGCTGCCAGAACGTTTTTGAAGCCAGGTAAGTACGTGATCACAGAGGAAAAGAACGGATTCGGCAGACTGAAAAACGGCTCAGGATGGGTGTACTTGAAGAAAGTGGAGAGGGTATAAAGAGTCAGAAAAGGCTTGACAATACAAGAAAAAATATATAGAATAGTAGCAGATTAAAAAGTAGTCAAAAAAGTAGTCAGAAGCAATAAAAATAAAAGAAAACGTGATAAAATCAAGTTGTAACGATGAGTGTCATTCTCACTCGTAATGAAGGGGTCGAGGGTTCAAGTCCCTTTTCCAGCTTGACAGAAAAAGCCCGAAAATACGGCAAAAACAAAAGAAAGAGCATCCTGTAAAAGGGTGCTCTTTCTTATAATTGACTAAGATTTGACTAACATTTTTTTATACATGTATATAAGAATCGAAACGATTAAACTGGCTGTTGTCAGAATATAGAAAGCGAGCGATAACATGAAAATATTAATCACAGGTGCTCATGGTTTTGTGGGCAATCGTCTGATGCAGGATCTGGATGATACGGTTGCGGCACCGTCCATGCGAGGTATGAGCGAAGAACAGATCCGAAACATGATTGAGAAAAGCAGAGCAGACGTTATCATCCACACAGCAGCAATCTCAGATGTCGGGACGTGTGAAAAAGATCCGGGGGCATCTTATGAAGCAAATGTGCGTCTGCCGTTGTTTCTTGCAAAAGCAGCGAAAGAACAAAAATTGATCTGTTTCAGTTCGGATCAGGTATACCGCGGATGTGCAGGTGAAGGTCCATATAAGGAGGAAGATGCCAGTCCCTGTAATGTTTACGGCAGGCATAAGCTGGAGATGGAACAGAGGGTTCTGGATGTAAAGCCGGATGCAGTGATGCTGCGGGCAGAGTGGATGTATGATTATCCGACAAAGCGGTCGAACTATCTTCGTATGCTGTTAAACGAAAAGCAGGTTCTGACGTTTGGAAAACAGTACCGGGGGATCACCTATCTTCGTGAAGTTGCGGAAAATATGCCGAAGATTTTTATGCTTCCGGGAGGTGTTTACAATTTTGGAAGTGAAACGAAGCAGACGATGTATGATATCACCTGTGAAATGCTGCACTTCCTGAAAAGTGACAGGAAACCGGAAGAAGTGCCGCCGGCACATAATCTGTGGATGGACTGTACAAAAGCAAAGGAGAGAGGAATCCTTTTCAGTGATGCGAAGGAAGGGCTGAAACGATGCCTGAAAGATTATCATTTAGCAAAAGACAGGGAATAATAGAACCGGGGATTTCTCATTGTGTGAGAAATCCCCGGTCTTTTATACAGAATCAATCAGAAATAAGCATACTTCCTGAGATGACCTGCAGATAGTTCATGTTTTGTGCAAATCTTTTACAATGCGATGGAATGTCCGCTTTCATAAACCTGCCCATCGACAGAAAGGTAAATATCCCAGGTCTTGCCTTCCAGACCAACCGGGGAAACCCATCCGGAAACGGTAACTTTTGTTGCATCGTCACCGGCAGTGCCATACTGGGTCAGTGCGTAAGCTTTTGTCTCATCTCCGCTTACTAAGATCACGTAAGCATCTTCCAGTGCATCGGAAGCTTTGTCTGTAGTGTACGCACCTTTCAAAGAGAATTTCGCATCATCCAGGGTAAATTCCCAGCCATCCGGAAGTGCTGCAGCATCATCAAGCGGTGCAGTGTAATCTGCGGTGGCAGTTTCGCCAAGTGTTCCAAGCAGCTCGCCTTTTGCATTTACATCAAGTGTGGCTCCTTCGGTATAGAGCGGCAGGCGGAGAGAACGGTAAGTCAGGGACGCATAAGTATCGCCGGAGATCAGAATCTCGTAAGCAAGTGTGCCGTTTGATACCTGGTCGATATGGGTGCGTTTGATCAGTCCCTGCTTCATCATGTCGGTCGGATAGTGATCATAGCGGTTGTTTTCTTCATCATAGAGGTTGGCACCGGCTGTGATCCAGAGCTGGTCTTTTGTGCCATCCAGGGAAATTACACCGGAGATCCAGTCAGAATACCACTCTGGTCCGCGTTCTTTTCCATACTCAAAGACCTGTTCGATTGTCATATCATCGGTGTTGATATGGTAAACGACAGCTCTGGAGTAGATATCATCGCCGGAAACACGGTTGTCATTATCGCTTAATTTTACTTTTGCAGTATCATTGTCAAACATCATAATATCACCGTTATCAAGCATAGTGATCTGATGCTGTGCATACTGCCATTCAAAATCATCACCGGTCGGGGTGAAGAAATATTTTTTATCTACGCCATTCCAGTTGGCAGGATCACCGAGGATCCAGGCAAGGGATTTGTCCGATTTGTGGATGGCGATGATCGCATCTTTATGGCGTGCAGAAAGCAGAACCAGATCATTTTTCTCATCGTACCACAGAGAATTATTATGGAACCAGTCGATTTCATCGGAACCGTCGGTTGCGATCGAAGCGGACTGTCCGTCTTCTTTGCCAATCAAATCAGCTGCGTTTAATTCCCAGACAACCTCGCCGCTTTCACGGTCGATCTCCACAACATAATCTTCTACGGTGGAAAGATCCGGACTGTCTCCGGCAACCAGCAGATTGCCGTCCGGCAGTTCCTGGAAATCGTGGTGCATACCGCCCGGGATCATGTACTGGTGATAAATCTTGCCGCTCAGATCGATTTCCTGAAGACCTGCTTTGTAGTACATACTCTTCAGAAGAAAAGAAGTCGGCATCATCAGATGACCATTCTTCAGCTGATGAACGCCAAGTACTCCGCCATCTGTGAAGTACCAGCGGATGTCACCGGCACTGTCCAGTGCGTAGAGCATACCGGCAGAAGAGCAGACAAAGGTCAGATTGGAATAATCATAGGCAGAATCATCACTCATGGTTGTCTCGATCGTGCCGACGTTGATATCAGTTTTTTCGGTGGTAACTTCTACGGTTGTGGAAGTGCCATCCTCCAGTGTCAGGACTACTTCTGTTGTAGCGCCATTATACAGCCCGTAGATCGGGACAAGATGATCCGTCGCAGCTTCGAAAGTTCCGGTAATGTCATTTTTTTCATCTTTTCCTTTGACGGTGACCGTGCCGCCAAGCTCTTTATCTGTGTGGAAGGCAGCGACAGCAGTCAGCGGAGAATTGCCGTAAGGATTGACGATCACATTTGGTTCTTCAAAAGAATATCCGGCGGATGCCTCCTGCTGCAGGGCTTCATCAATGCTGTTCTGCTGCTCAAACAGATCCGTTTTTTCAAGAGAAGCAAAGGAAGCGGAAGCAGTCGTTGCAGATTCACTTTCAGAAGATGTTTCGGAAGCTGTTTCCGAAGAAATGCTTTCTGTTTCACTGTTGTTTGCTGTTTCGGAAGTCGAACCGGCGGAAGAACAGCCGGCAAGCAGAGAAACAGTCAGAGTACAGATGCAAAGACGGGATAAAAGCACTTTGTTTTTCATAAAAACACTCCTTGTATCGTGATATTTGCGGCAAAAATGCCATAGAGATCATAGTTTCAGGTTCTTGTTTGAACTTCCGAAAAACAGTTACTGAAGATCCGGTAATTCACAGGAATAAGTTTCGGATTCAAACGGGTAAGATAAGGTAAGACCAGAAGCATCTTCCTTGATCTCGAAAGCGATCCAGCCTTCGTTGGAACCAAAGTTCAGCTTGGTACCTGCCATACGTGTCATGCCGAGGTTGGTCAGAAATTCATCGTCGATACGGGTGTATTCATTTCCATCGCTGTCGGTCAGTTTCAGGGAAGCCCAGTCGATAGCTTCCGTGCTGCCATCTTTGTTGATCTGCATTTTGATCAGATAATAAACGTTTCCGTCAGAAGCTTCCTTCACATAATCATTTGTCTCAACGCCGGTGTATCCAAGGTCAACGCTGACGTTTTCCAGAGATTTGTTCTTTTCCAGTTTTTCGACAACGAACTGCCATCCGGCAACCGTGGTATCGGAGATATCAGCGGCAGCTTCGGTTGCTGTCACATTTTCAGAAGATGCCTCGGTATCAGCAGCCTCAGATTCAGCAGCTGTCTCGGAATGGTCAGCAGTATCCGCAGCAGTTTCAGATTCTGCGGCACTTTCAGTTGCAACGACTGAATCGGCAGCAGAACGGGAAGAAGCGGTTGTACCGGCGTTGTCAAGATTTGAGCATCCGGTCAGTGCAGACGCACAGAACAGTGTGGCACACAGTAGCATAGCAATTTTTTTCTTCATAATAAAAGACCTCATTTCTTATTAATTAATAAATTTCGGAAACTATTTACAGGGCATCTGTTGCCCCCGACATCATGGAAAATCTGCTCATGATGCTGCGGGCAGAAGATGCCGTAAAGGATTAGGAATCCGCAGATATTTTAACACAAAGCATAAGAAAATACCACGTTATCATAAGATAAAAAAGTGAGAAAAAAATGGAGAAATCTCAGTTGTTTACCAGTAAAGAGTGACAAACACAGCAAAAAGCGACAAACAAAAGATAAAGAAAATGAAAAAAATATAAAGTCGTTGACAGATACCGGGCATGGTGCTATATTCTCGTTGAACAAATGTTGAACGAAAAGTTACAGGAGGTGTGAAAATGAGCAGTCAGGGGACAAAAAATCAGAGACAGGAGCAGGCGGCGGCAACCAGACAGAAACTGCTCACATCGGCACAACATCTGTTTGCACAAAATGGTTATAAAGGAACGACGGTCCGTATGATCAACCGCAGTGTGGATCTGGCGGACGGACTTCTGTATCATTATTTTCCAGGTGGGAAAAAAGAAATTTTCAAAGAAGTCATCACCGGCAATATGCAGGAAATGTTTCAGGAGCTTCAGGAGCCGGAAAAGCAGGATGTATACGAAAAACTGCCGCTGGATGCGGCATTGGATGCAGCCTATATCAATTTTATGACGGTGATCGATGAGCATCTAGAATTTATCCGCATGATGGTGCGTGAGAACGGTGTCAGGGAATTTCTGTCAGAAGAAGAGGTCAGAAGCATCTGGAAGAACCGGATTCCGTGGCTGCCGACACTTCTGAAAAGAAAGATGGAAGCCGGGGAAGTCAAAGAGATGGATTTTGAGATGGCAGCCCTTTCCGTAAATTCTATTCTGATGCATTATGTGATGAAACGCGTTACCGATACCGGACACAGTACACTGGATGACAAGGCCTGGAGAAAGCGGCTGGTCGATTATCAGGTAAGTGTCTGGTCTGTGGAAAAACAGCCGGAAAATGAAAAAGAGCAAGAATAAAAAAATACCGGAAAAAATCTGGAAGATAAAGAAGAAAGAAAGGTGAATCATATGTGGCATTTGTTGAAAGATATGCGAAAGAAGGACAAAGGACTTGCGTTTCTTGCCGTTCTTCTGATCGCAGGTCAGGTGTTTCTGGATCTGAAACTGCCGGACTATACAAAAGAAATCACCGTTCTGATCAGTTCTGAGAGCAATACGATCTCAGATTATCTGTTATCAGGCGGGAAGATGCTGGCATGTGCACTCGGAAGTGCCCTGCTGGCGGTAATTGTCGGTTATCTGGCTGCAAAGATTGCAGCAGATTTCAGTCACAATGTCAGAGGAAAAGTATTCCATAAGGTATTTGATTTTGGGGCGGGCGAGATCAGCAAATTTTCTACCTCAAGTCTGATCACACGTACGACAAACGATATCACGCAGATTCAGATGCTCGTAGCCATGGGACTGCAGGTGATGATCAAAGCACCGATCATGGCAGCCTGGGCGATCGTGAAGATTGTCGGCAAGAGCTGGCAGTTATCCGTTCTGACGGCATCAGCAGTCGTGCTGATCATGGTCGTGATCGGAACCCTGATGGCAGTGTTGCTTCCGAAATTCAAGACTGTACAGAAACAGGTCGATGACGTCAACCGTGTGACCCGCGAGAATCTGACCGGACTGAAAGTGGTCCGTGCATTCAATGCCGAAAAATATCAGGAAGACAAATTCGAAAACGTCAACGAAAATCTGATGAAAACGCAGATGTTCACCATGCGTGGCATGGCATTTCTGTTCCCGGTGATGATTTTTGTACAGAGTGCATTATCTCTTGGTATTTACTGGCTGGGAGCAAAACTGGTTGATGACATTTCAATTCCGTTAAACGGAACAATGACGGAAATATTCACGGCCATCGGTTCAAGGGCGGATATGCTTGGTGATGTAGTGGCATTTAATTCCTATGCCCTGTATGTAGTTATGGCATTTGTGCTGCTGCTTATGATTTTTGTCATGCTTCCAAGAGCACAGGTATCTGCAGGCCGTATTAATGAAGTGCTGAACTCCGATATCGCAGTCAGAGAAGGAAAAGATGACGGCAGACAGACGGAAGAAAAAGGCAGCATCACATTCAACGATGTGTCCTTCCGCTATCCGGGAGCCGCAGAAAACTGTCTGGAACACATCAGTTTCCAGGTAAACCAGGGCGAGACACTTGCCATCATCGGAGCGACCGGTTCCGGAAAATCAACGCTTGCAGGTCTGGCATCAAGACTTTACGATGCCAGCGAGGGCGAAGTGCTGATTGATGGCAAAAATGTAAAAGATTACAGTTTCCGCGGACTGTATGACAAGATGGGATATGTTACACAGAAAGCAGTCCTGTTCTCCGATACGATCGAAGGAAACGTTGCGTTTGGTGAGGCGGCACAAGCGATCACCGAAGAGGATGTAAAGAAAGCCATCGATATCTCGCAGGCACAGGAATTTATTGATAAAATGGAAGAAGGTCTTTACAGCCATATCGCACAGAGCGGCGGCAATGTTTCCGGAGGTCAGAAACAGCGACTTTCGATCGCCCGTGCAATCGCCAGAAATCCGGAAATCCTGATTTTTGATGATTCGTTTTCAGCCCTGGATTATAAAACAGATAAAGAACTGCGAAGAAGACTTTCCACCGACCTGAAAGGTACCACCTGCGTGATCGTGGCACAGCGTATCGGAACGATCCGCCACGCCGACAAGATCATCGTACTCGATGACGGAAAGATGGCAGGTATCGGAACCCATGAAGAACTGATGAAAAACTGTGAAGTTTATCAGGAAATTGCTTTATCTCAGCTTTCAAAAGCGGAACTTGCGTAAAGGAGATGCGGAATCATGCATAAAAAAAGACAAAAACCAAAGAATCTGAAAGCCGCATTGAGCAATCTGTTCTCTTACTGCAAAAAAGAAGCAGGTATCATTTTATTTGCACTGATCATGGCGGCATTAGGTGCAGTTCTGACGATCGCAGGACCGAATCAGATCAGTAAGATCACAGATTATATATATAACGGACTGACCGGCGGGATTTCCACCGAAGCAGTCCAGGAAGATATCCAGAAACAGATCCAGTCAGGACAGATCAATATCATGGACTATCTGCCGGAGGGAACCGATCCGTCAAGTATTGATTTTCAGAATCTCGACCTGACGGACAAAAACTCCGAGCTTGCACAGAACATCGTGAACAACATCCGTTTAAGCGATGAGTTCCGGGCAGCCCATCAGGATGACGGCATCGATATGAACGGCATTTTCAAAGTGGCAGTTTTTCTTCTCGGACTGTATCTGATCAGTGCCCTGTGCAGTTTCTCACAGCACTTTATCATGGCAACGGTGACACAGAAACTTTCCAAGCGTATGCGAAAAGATATTGACGGAAAGATCAACCGCCTGCCACTGAAGTATTTCTCAGAACATTCATATGGGGATGTGCTCTCACGTGTGACGAACGATGTGGACACGATCGGTCAGGCATTTTCTAACAGCCTTGCAGCGATCGTATCAGCAGTGGCACAGTTTATCGGCTGTCTGATCATGATGTACTACACCAACTGGATTCTCGGAACGACCACTGTTGTGACCACACTGCTCGGTCTGGTGCTGATGGTGCTAATCATGAAACACTCCCAGCGCTACTTCACCGACCGACAGAGAAGCCTGGGTGAGCTGAACGGCTACATCGAAGAAATGTATGCCGGTCATGATGTGATCCGTATTTCCGGAGCAGAGGGACAAGTCAGAGAACGTTTCGAAAAATTAAACGGAGATGTCAGAACGGCAAACTACAAATCACAGTTCTTATCCGGACTGATGCAGCCGCTGATGACGTTTATCGGAAACTTCGGCTATGTGGCAGTCTGCATCATCGGTGCCCTGCTCGTTATGAAAGGTCAGATCACCTTTGGCGTGATCACGGCATTTCTGATCTATGTGCGTCTGTTTGAACAGCCGCTGCGTCAGATCTCCCAGGGTATGACAAACATCCAGTCCGCGGCAGCCGCTTCCGAGCGAGTTTTTGAGTTCCTTTCCGAGGAAGAGCTGGAAGATGAATCCGCAAAGATGGCAAATGTAGAAGAAGTAGAGGGCGATGTGGTATTCTCCCATGTGAAATTTTCCTACCCGAGCGTGCCGGACAAAGAGATCATCCACGATTTCTCCGTTCACGTAAAACCGGGACAGAAAGCAGCCATCGTCGGTCCGACCGGTGCCGGAAAAACGACACTTGTCAACCTGCTGATGCGATTCTTTGAGCCAACCGGCGGTACCATTACGATTGACGGTGTGGACACAAAAGATATGACAAGAGAAAATGTCCACAGAAAATTCGGCATGGTGCTCCAGGACACCTGGCTGTTCGAGGGCAGTGTGCGTGAGAATCTTCTATATAATAATGAAAATGTATCCGAAGAAACGATGATAAATGCCTGCAAGGCGTGTGGCATCCACAGCTTCATCAAAGCACTGCCGCAGGGCTATGATACCATTCTGACAGACAATACTTCGATTTCAGCCGGACAGAAACAGCTGCTCACGATCGCAAGGGCAATGATCCAGAACAGCCCGATGCTGATCCTTGATGAGGCAACCTCAAGCGTCGATACGAGAACGGAGCTTCTGACCCAGAGGGCGATGGATCAGCTGACTCAGAAACGAACCAGTTTTGTGATCGCACACCGCCTGTCCACGATCAAGAATGCGGATATCATCCTGGTCATGCGTGACGGTGACATTGTAGAGCAGGGAAATCATGAAGAACTTCTGGCAAAAGGCGGATTCTATGCAGATCTGTATACCAGCCAGTTTGAACAAAGTGAGGTACAGGCATAATGAGAGGAAAAACGATCGTAATTGACAGAGAATACGGAAGCGGCGGCCGGGAGGTCGCAAAGCTTCTCTCAGAGAAACTTGGAATCCCGTTTTATGACGGTGAACTGCTGGTACTTGCCAGCGAAAAATACGGCATTGACCTTGGCATGATGAAAGATTACGACGAGAAACGTATGGGAAGCATCCTGTACAGTATTGCCATGGCGACCAGCTATGCCAGCGATTTTGACAAGATCACAAAACCATATGAGATCTACGAGGCTCAGGCAAAAGTCATGCGTCAGCTGGTGTCCGAAGGACCGTGCATTTTTCTTGGAAGATGTGCGGCTGAAATTTTGAAAGACAAAACAGAACTTTTAAATGTCTTTATCTACAGTAGCGACCAGCATGCAAAAACAGAACGCATCATAAGAGTGGATGGTGTTGCACAGAGCAATGCGGTCACGGAATTACATAAAAGAGATGTTCAGCGGGGCAATTATTATCATTATTTTTCAAAAAAAACCTGGGGTGACCGTAATCATTATGACCTTTGCCTGAATACCGCAGAATTAGGTTATGAGAAAGCGGCAGAGATCCTGGCAGCTGCCGCAAAATAAGACCTCATTTATCAGTGACGGGATATGGTCTTGCATCTGATATGGCTTTCAACGGATGAAAGAGGTTCCAGATGAGAAATTGTTTCCTTTACATTACTCTGCTTTTTGTATATAATATGTCTGTAAGTTCATACTAACAAGAAAAGAAAAGGAGGCAATAAAATTATGAAAATTTTGTTTTTTGGTGCGAAAAGTTATGACATAAAATCTTTTGATGCGTATCTGGACAAAGAAGAATACAAAGATCTGGATGTTGTATACATTGAGCCGAATCTTACTCCTCAGACAGCAATGCTGGCTGCCGGTTATGAAGCCGTGTGTGCATTCGTAAATATGGACTTGAGTGCGGAGACAATCGATATTTTAAATACATGCAAGGTAAAACTGATCCTGATGCGTTGTGCAGGCTTCAACAACGTAGATCTCGAGAGAGCAAAAGGCTACGGCATGACCGTAACACGCGTACCGAGCTACTCACCGGAAGCCGTTGCAGAGCATGCGATGGCACTGGCTCTGACGGCAAACCGCCACACGCACAAAGCGTACATCAAAGTACGTGAGAACAACTACAGTCTGAACGGACTGATGGGTGTCAACCTCTACAAAAAGACAGCAGGTATCGTCGGAACCGGAAAAATCGGTGCTGCGATGGCACGTATCTGCCACGGATTTGGTATGAAAGTGATCGGCTACGATATGTACCCGAACAAAGATCTGGATTTCGTAGAATATGTTGATCTGGATACGTTGCTTTCACAGTCTGACCTGATCTCCCTTCACTGCCCGTTGATGGAAGAGACACATCACATGATCAATATCGACACGATCCAGAAAATGAAAGACGGTGTGATCCTGGTCAACACCTCAAGAGGCGGACTGATCAAGACAGATGACCTGATCCAGGGAATCCGCGAGAACAAATTCTTTGCCGTTGGTCTGGATGTGTACGAAGAAGAGAACGGTTCCGTTTACGAAGACATGTCCGAGACGATCCTGGAGCACTCGACCGTTGCAAGACTGTTATCCTTCCCGAATGTTATGGTGACATCTCATCAGGCATTCTTTACCGAAGAAGCACTGGCGGCGATCAGTGAAGTGACACTGGATAATGCCATGAGTTATCTGAAAGGCACACCGAACGGAAACGAACTGTAAGGTGCGTTTGCTGAAAGCGGATGACAGAAACAATATGAAATAGAATGATATAAAATAAGAAGAAAGAGGAATTTTTGAAGAAGAGTTCCACTTTCTTCTTATTTTTGTTCAGGCAGAATACACGTGAAAGCCAGTATTTTGTATACAGAGTACGGAATCCGGTAAAAAGAGATGTGATCCGAAAAATCTGATGAAAAAGGGAGCATCTGGAAAAATATTTCACTGGATTATAGCAGGAAAGCATGATATACTTACAGACAGTGCAGTTATTTCGCACAGTGAAAAGCAGTATCTGTGAAAGGCTGCAGCATAAAATCAAAAACAAGGAGGATCCAAATGGGAGATTTTAAAGAATGGTTATCGGATAACCTGCGTTATTTCCTGGTCGGTGTTGTCGTGATACTGATCATCGGCGGTTCAATCCTGGGACTGAAGATTTATTCTTCAAAGGTCAATGGAAACAGTGATCCGGCTGTGATCCGTAAAAATACAGAGGCACAGACAGAGACCGGAAAAGAAACTGAGACAAAGAAACAGACTGAAAAAGAAACGAAAAAGCAGACAGAGAAAGAAACCAAAAAACAGACCGAAAAAGAAACCAAAAAACAGACGGAAAAAGCGACAGAAAAGCAGACCGAAAGTTCAACATCTTCCAATGCAGGTACAGACAGTAAAGGAAGTACAGCAGATAACAGCCAAAATGGCAGCAATTCCGCAAACAATGCTTCACAGAACAGTGGCGGCACATACAGTAATGGCTCACAGAGCAGCGACGGTACATATGATAATGCAGGCAATGATGCAACGACCGATGGCAGTGACTACAGCAATAACACGCAGGATGTGACAACGCCGCAGACGGATGCTGCCCAGCCGATTTACATGACGATCAATTCCGCATGCTACATGCGTTCTTACCCGGACTACGGTGACAACATCATCGGTCAGTTTGAGGCAGGTACGACCGTAGAGTTCTTAGGAGATGAGGGCGGATGGTACAAGGTTTCCGTAAATGGCCAGGTGGGCTATATGGGAGCCAGATTTTTTAACTGACAGACGTTGACAAAGCAGCATGGCTGAGGTATGATAACAAGAAGACAGAGAGGTCGGATTCTGGACTTCTCTGTCCTTTTTTATCAAATTTAAAATTTAAAATGTAAAGGAAAACTGTCACGGCAGGTTTCCTGGATTGAAAGGGAGAGCGGAACAATGAAGAAAAAAGCATTAGCAGCAGTACTTGTAGCAGCAGTAACGATGTCTATGGCAGGATGCGGAAGCAAGCAGGCAGCATCCACAGATGGCGGAAGCAAAACAGAAAGTGAAGCAGGAAGCGATGCGGCAGCAGCGGATTCCGGGGAAAAGAAAACCCTGCGTGTCGGCATGGAATGTGCCTATGCACCGTACAACTGGACACAGAGCGATGATTCCAACGGAGCCGTTCCGATTTCAGGTTCTTCTGATTATGCATACGGCTATGACGTTATGATGGCAAAACACATCTGTGAAGAGCTTGGCTGGGATCTGGAGATCGTAAAGATGGACTGGGACAGCCTTCCGACATCGGTAAGTTCCGGAGCCATTGACTGTGCGATCGCAGGACAGTCTATTACCGCAAAACGTCTGGAATCCGTAGATTTCACAGACCCGTATTATTATGCATCCATCGTGACATTGGTAAAAAAGGACGGACCGTATAAAGATGCAAAAGGTCTGGCAGACTTAAAGGGTGCAACGGCTACTTCTCAGATCAACACCGTATGGTATGATACCTGCCTTGATCAGATCGAAGATGTAAACAAACTGCCGGCTTATGAAACCACAGGAACGATGCTGGTATCTCTGGAATCCGGAGCATGTGACCTGATCTGTACCGACCAGCCGACTGCAATGGCAGCCTGTGTGGCTTATCCGGATATGGAAATGCTGGATTTCTCCTCTTCGGATGACAATTATCAGGTATCTGACGAAGAGATCAACATCGGTATCTCTGTAAAGAAAGGCAATCAGGAACTGGTGGATGAGATCAACAGCGTTCTGGAGAAAATGACAAAAGAAGACTATGAGCAGATGATGAACGAAGCGATCTCCGTACAGCCATTGTCTGAATAAACACGTTTGGGAGGAAATGTATTATGAGCAGTACTTTGCCAACAGACTATTGGGCCAGAGTCGTTTATCTGGTCACACACTACAGTGCATCCTTCCTTCGCGGGGCAGGAAGCACCCTGCTGATCGCCCTGGTGGGTACCTTTGTCGGATGTCTGATCGGTTTTGCGGTCGGCATCGTGCAGACCATTCCGGTGTCCAAACAGGATTCCATCATCAAAAGAGCCCTGTTGTTTATCGTAAAACTGATCCTGAACATCTACGTGGAAGTATTCCGCGGAACACCTATGATCGTTCAGGCGATGTTTATCTATTTTGGTGCCATGCAGTATCTCGGCATCACTATGGGAATGTGGTTCGCTGCATTCTTTATCGTGTCGATCAACACCGGAGCCTACATGGCAGAGACCGTGCGAGGCGGTATCTTATCGATCGATCCGGGACAGACCGAAGGTGCAAAAGCAATCGGTATGACGCACTTTCAGACGATGCTGTACGTCATTTTCCCGCAGACGCTGCGAAACATCATTCCGCAGATCGGCAACAACCTGATCATCAACATCAAAGACTCCTCGGTACTGTCCGTAATCGGTGTTATCGAGCTGTATTATGCGGCAAAACAGACAGCCGGAGCTTATTACTGGTGGTTTGAGGCAATGACTGTAGCGATGGTCCTCTATCTGATCATGACCTTTGTCTTTTCAAGACTTCTGCGCTTCTGGGAGTCCAAACTGGATGGACCGGCAAGTTTTGATCTGGCAACGACCGATCAGCTGGCACATACGAGCGGAAATTACAGTTATCCGGGAGAAGGAAGCTTTGACAAAGAGAGAAATATCGAAACTGATGTGAACGGAGGAAGAGACAAATGAATAGAGATGCGATTCTGGAAGTAAAACACCTGTCCAAATCTTTTGGTGCCAACGCCGTTCTCAAAGACATTGATTTTGTTGTACATCCGGGCGATGTGACATCGATCATCGGTTCTTCCGGTTCCGGCAAATCCACACTGCTTCGCTGCATCAACCTTCTGGAGACACCGACCTCCGGGGATGTGGTATTTCATGGAGACAGCGTGGTGGATAAAAAGGTCAATGCGGCAGCATACCGTGCAAAAGTAGGCATGGTATTTCAGTCTTTTAATCTGTTCAACAATATGTCGGTTCTTGAGAACTGCATCATCGGACAGACAAAAGTTCTGAAAAGAAACAAAGAAGAAGCAAAAGAAAAGGCCATGCAGTATCTGACAAAAGTCGGCATGAACCCGTACATCAATGCGAAGCCGCGTCAGCTTTCCGGCGGACAGAAACAGCGTGTGGCGATCGCCCGTGCTCTGGCGATGGAGCCGGAGATCCTGCTCTTTGACGAGCCGACATCCGCACTGGACCCGGAAATGGTAGGTGAAGTACTGGAAGTTATGCGTGGACTGGCAAACGAAGGCATGACCATGCTGGTCGTTACACACGAGATGGCATTCGCAAGAGACGTTTCCAACCATGTCGTTTACATGGCGGACGGTGTCATCTGCGAAGAAGGCAGTCCTTCGGATATTTTTGAAAATCCGCAGAATGCAAGGACAAAAGATTTCCTGGCCAGATTCCGTGCAAAATAAAAACAGAGACAAAAAAAAGAAATATAAAAAGAAAAACCAGAAAAAGCTCTCAGGCAATGTCATAGGGACAAAGCCGGGGAGCTTTTTGCGTGTGTGCAGGCGGCAAAGAGATCAGAACATGAGCCGGATCAGCATTTTTCGTAGGCAAGACGCGGATCACCGTTTGCAAGATGGATGATGCCGCATTTGCGGAATCCGTTTTTTTCAAGCACATGCTGCATGATCTTGTTGTCGTGGTGTGTGTCGATGCGAAGATGGGAAGTCTGCGGCTCGCAGAAATCCAGCACGTTTCGCAGAAATCCGTGCACCTGCCCGTCACTTGCGACCATGTGGATCACGCCGTAAGGGGCATCGGATAACCAGCTGCCTTCTGAGATCTGTGCATAAGTCGGATCGTTTTCGATGGCAAAATAAAAACAGCCGCGGATCTGCGAAAAATCATCGGGATCCGTGAAGACAAACAGCTTCTGTGCGAGGATACATTCCCGGAGCAGATCAGCGGAAGGATGTCCGTCTGCCCACTGGGTCGGGTTCCCGGTTTTTGCCATAAAAGCCCGGGCAGTTGCATAAATATTCAGGATGACAGGAAAGTCATCCATAACAGCTTTTCGTACCATAAAAAACCTCCAAAGTATAAAAAATCCACAAAAAAAATTGCAGACGGATGCATTCGATTTTGTAAACATTCAAAATCCGCATCTTTCCTGCGGAAATAATTATAAATGATAGCATGGAAACAGAAGAATGTAAAGAGAGCACAGGCACTCTGCTGCCGATTTTGAGAAATATGCAACAAGCCTTGTATCGCAGGAAAAAATAAAGTATAATGCTTAGATGCGGAAAATGACGCACCACGGATACCGGTGGAAGTCTCTCCGACTAAAATGATAAAAAGGATGATAACATGGACAGCAGAGAGTATCTGAACTATGTTTTAGATAAATTGCAGGAGCGTATCCGCAAACTGGATGATGCGATCCTGCACGGACAGAAAGAAATCGAAAATATGCATGAGTACTACTGGGAAAACTACACGGAGATGGACCAGTATGGCTACGAAGATTTTGATAATCAGCAGGCACTGCTTGGTCAGGTTAATGCCAACAAGGAGAAGCTGGATCTTCGCCGGAGATTCAAAAAGATGCTGGATTCCCCGTTTTTCGGGCGGGTGGATTTCATCTACGACGGCGAAGAAGAGGCAGAAACGTTTTATATCGGCATCGGCAATTTTTCAAAAGAATCTGGAAGACTCCCGCTGGTCTATGACTGGCGTGCCCCGGTTTCCAGCCTGTTTTATGACTACGACAAAGGAGAAGCTTACTATGATGCCCCGGCAGGACGCATGGAGGGCGAAGTACTTTCCAAATGGCAGTACAAGATCCGTGGCGGGAAGATGATTTATGCATTTGAGAGTGATGTCAAGATCGATGATGAGGTTTTAAAGCAGGAGCTTGGCAGCCACGGGGATGTCAAACTGAAAAACATCATCAAGACGATCCAGAAAGAGCAGAATGCGATCATCCGCAACACACAGGACCGGATTCTGGCGATTCAGGGCGTGGCCGGAAGCGGCAAAACTTCTGTGGCACTGCACCGCATTGCTTATCTGCTCTATCACGACCGGGAAAATCTCAAGTCCTCGAATGTACTGGTACTTTCGCCAAACGGCGTATTTTCAGACTATATTTCCCACATTCTGCCGGAGCTTGGCGAGGAGAATATCCGGGAGATGAGTTTTGATATGTTTGCCTACAGGGAGCTCCGGGATACGGTCAGCGACTGCGAAGACCGCTGTGACCAGATCGAAAAAGAGCTTCTCGATGAAAAGCATGCAGAAAGCTGCCGCAAAAAACAGTCGATCGATTTTGTATTGCAGCTCAATGAGTTTGTTCTGGGACTGGAAGACCGCCTGATGCGCTTTTCAGACCTGAAATACAAGGGCATGACAAAGAGCGAACGTCAGCTGACGGAGATGTTTTATTACCGTTTCCCGGATATTCCGCTGCTGGAGCGTATGCAGGCTGTCATGGATTACGTGGTTGATGAGTACGAAACGCTGATCGGCAGAGATCTTTGCGATGACGAGATCGAGATCGTACGCGGCAAATTCATGAAAATGTACCGCAGTACGGATCTGTACGTGTTGTATAACTGGTTCCTGAAAGAATACGGCTATGAGACACTGCCGCAGGTTTCTTATGAGAAACGCTTTCTGAAATATGAAGATGTTTATCCGATGTTGTATCTGAAATATCTTCTGAAAAGTCGCAGGATGGACCGAAACATCCGTCATCTGGTGATCGATGAGATGCAGGATTATTCCTACATGCAGTATCTGATCCTGGATAAGATGTTCTCCTGCAAGATGACGATCCTCGGAGATAAAGCCCAGACCATGGAGGAGGAAACGAGGGATGTTTTAAGTTTCCTGCCGCGTGTTTTTGGTCGTGGCATTCGAAAGATCAATATGAACAAGAGTTACCGCAACACCATGGAGATCGCATCTTATGCCAATTCCATTTCAGATGTATCCGATATGGAGCTGTTTGAGCGTCATGGAAAACCAGTGGAAGAGCAGACATTTTCAGACAGAAAGGCGGCACTGGAAGCCGTTCTTGAGAAAATGCGTCTGGAAGAGTTTGAGACGGCCGCTGTGATCGAGATGACACAGGAGCGTGCAAAGAAAAGTGCCGCTTATCTGAAAGAGCGGATGGAAGAGCTTGGCATGGATACAGAGAATCGTTTTTCTGTGGTAGACCGTGACAGCACCCACTTCAAAAAGGGACTGACCGTCACGACCTTCTATCTTGCAAAAGGTCTGGAATTTGACCAGGTATTTGCACTTTATACGACGCAGGACAATACGCCGCTGCACCGGCAGGCCAGATACATCTGTGCGACAAGGGCACTGCATGAATTGTATATGTATGAAGTAAAAGCAAGTCAGGATTAAAGAAAGGCAAAATCAAATAAGTTCAGATGCAATCTGGCGTTCTCGTTCTTTTTTTGAGAACACGCAGCCGCAGTAGTCCTGCCGGTACAGACCATAAAGAGCTGAAAGCTCGACGGAACGTTTATAACCATTTTTCTTTTTGAAATCGGAAGGAAGCCATGGGATACCGTAAGTATCTGCAAGTTCCTCTCCGATTTCATTTAATTTCTGGGCGTTTTTTAAAGGACTGATCGAGAGTGTCGTGCAGAAATAGTCAAATCCATGTTCCTTTGCAAGCTGTGCCGTTTTTTCCAGACGGAGCCGATAGCACTGAAAACAACGTTCGCCGCCTTCAGGGATCTTTTCCAGTCCCTTTGCCATATCATAGAATCGTTCCTTGTCAAAGTCTCCCTCGAGAAACGAGACCGGATACTTCTGCGGAATCTGGCAGATCAGATGCTGCTGTTCTTTTACACGGTGCAGATACTCTTCGTCCGGGTAAATATTCGGATTGTAATAAAAAACCGTGATCTGAAAATAATCCGATAAATATTCGATCACGTAACTGCTGCACGGGGCACAGCAGCTGTGCAGAAAAAGAGAAGGGACGCGTGCCTCACGCTGATTCTGTTCCAGAAGTTTATCCAGTTCTTTTTGGAAATTTATCTTATTAGCCATAAAAGCCATCCTTTCTGTAATACTTATAATAAAAAATAATATTGTCATTAAAGAATACCATACGAATGGTTCCGTACTTCGTACTCGTAGTTGCAGACTTTTGTCCCTGCTATTCTTAGTTTATCACAATCCCGGAAAGCAGACAATTCATAATCAAAACTTCCCCATGCATCATAAAATAAATTAGAAAAAAAGAGAAGGAGACCGTGATGTCAGAGCTTTTGGAAGTGAATCATGTCAGCTATGCCTATCACAGCATAGATGGCGAGACGGAAACATTGGCGGATATTTCTTTTCATATAAAAGAAGGGGAATTTGCAGCAATTGTGGGTCCGAGCGGCTGTGGAAAATCCACGCTGCTTTCACTGATCTGCGGACTTTTAAAGCCGGAAAAAGGCGAGATCCTGCTCGATGGCAAAAGCATCGCAGGCGAAAAAGAGCGGATCGGCTATATGCTGCAGAAAGATTATCTGTTTGAGTGGAGGAGCATTTACAGCAATGTGATGCTGGGGCTGGAGATCCAGAAGAAAAAGAGTGAAAAATATACGAAACGCGTGGATCAGATGTTAAAAGACTATGGATTGTGGGACTTCCGGGATGTAAGGCCGTCGCAGCTCTCCGGCGGGATGCGGCAGAGGGCGGCACTGATCCGCACACTGGCACTTCAGCCGGAATTGTTGCTTCTGGATGAGCCATTTTCGGCACTTGATTATCAGACCAGACTTTCGGTCTGTGAAGATATTTACCGGATCATCAAAAAAGAACAGAAGACGGCGGTGCTGGTGACGCATGATCTGTCTGAGGCGATCAGCATGGCAGACCGGATTTTTGTGCTGAGCAAACGCCCGGCAGAGATCAAAAAAGAAATCAAACTTGATTTTAATATGAAAGAACGCACGCCGATGCAGGTTCGAAATGCACCGCAGTTTCGGGATTATTTCAATCTTATCTGGAAGGAGCTGAATGAACATGACTAAGCCTTCCGAATCGCAGAAAAACTATATCCGGACGGTAAGAAGGAGAAGACGCACCGTGCAGTTCATGCGTCTTTTTCTTTTCCTGTTTTTTGTGGTTTTATGGGAAGTGGCCGCAGAATTTTCGTGGATCGACAGCTTTATTTTCAGCAGTCCGCTGCGGATCGCAAAAACCGCCTGGCAGATGCTTCAGGATGGAAGCCTGACTATGCACATCGGTGTGACGCTCTCTGAGACATTGATCAGCTTTGCCCTGGTGGTTATCAGCGGAATCCTGCTTGCCATTCTGCTGTGGATGCTGCCGATGGTATCGGAGATCCTGGAGCCGGCACTTGTGGTACTGAACAGCCTGCCGAAATCTGCACTGGCTCCGCTTCTGATCGTGTGGCTCGGTGCCAACATCAAAACGATCATTCTGGCGGGCATGTCGGTGGCTGTTTTCGGGACGATTTTAAATCTTTATACCTGCTTTTCGCAGAGTTCACCGGAGAAAGAGAAACTAATCTATACGCTTGGAGGAACAAAAAAAGATACGCTTCTGAAAGTCGTGCTGCCTGGAACGGTGCCGAACATCTTAAGCATTATGAAAGTCAACATCGGACTGTGTCTGGTCGGTGTCGTGATCGGGGAATTTATCGGGGCGAGAAGAGGACTTGGCTATTTAATCATCTACGGCTCCCAGGTGTTTAAACTGGACTGGGTGCTGATGTCGATCGTGATCCTCTGCGTGATCGCCATGCTTTTATATGCACTGCTTGGCAGGCTGGAAGCAGCCTGCCTGAAAAGATTATAAAAGGTATGATATACAGAAAAATCAGAGTGCTTTGCGATGCTTTTTGCGGTACTCCGCCGGAGAAAGCCCGGTTTCACTTTTGAACATCCGGGAAAATCCGGAAAAATTGGAGTACGAAAGCGAGGAGGCAATGTCGCTGATGCTTCTTGTAGTGTCGGTCAGAAGACATTTTGCCTCCTGTAGTCGCACTTCCGATAAATAATCACTGATTCGCTTGCCGGTCTCTTTTTTGAAAACCTTTGCCATGTAATCCGGGCTTAAAAATACCTGGCTGGCAAGCTCTTCACGCGTGATCGCCTTGTTTTCTTTCACCAGTTCAAAAATCTTTTTGACGATCATGGCAGATTTTTCCGTATCATCGCCATCACTAAGGCTTTCTGTGGCAGAAGAGGCCTGCACAAGAAGCAGATCCGCCTGCTTTTGCAGCGTCAGGTAATCGCCCTCCTCACCGGTCAGGATCTGCAGGGATGCACCGAATTTCTGACGGAAAAACTGGATCAGATCACTGCAGTGTTTGTCAAAGGCTTCCCGGTCAAGAAAGAGATCCGGAGATACAAAAGACAGGAAAAAGCAAGGCTTTGGCTCGATTGCCGGAGGCCAGCCCGGATCTTCGGCAAAAAATTCGTTCAGGGCATTTTTCACACAGTAAGAGAGCACGCCAAGATCCGTATTTTCAAACGGAAGCGAGCTGATGTAAAACAGACAGGGAACATAGTGGGCATCCTTATCAAAAAAGACGCTGTTTCTGGAGGCATCCAAGAGAATATAGTCGGCATCGCTGTTCTGATAGGAACCGCTGACCAGCTGCAGCCAGAAGTGCTCCGAAGCGAGCAGACGTTCCGGTGGCTGGGAGGCAAAGAGCGAGCGGTTCAGTTTCTGACGGTTTCTGGACTGCTGGACGGCTTCTTCTACTGCCTGGCTAATCTCTTCGATATCAAACGGTTTTAAGAGATAGGCAAACGCATGGTAGGAGATGGCCTCTTTTGCAAAAGAAAAGTCAGAATGACAGGTCAGGAACAGGATCAGAAGGTCAGGATAGTTCTCTGACAGCCATTTTGCGAGGTCAAGCCCGGTTCCGTTTGGCATCTCAATATCACAGATCATGATCTGGATATCCGATTCCTGACAGATTTGTCTGGCAGCTTTGATATTACCACAGGTAAAGACCTGATCAATTCCAAGAGATTTCCAGTTGATTGCATGTTCCAGTGCCTCAAGGGCAAAGGCTTCATCGTCTACAAGAAGTAAATTCATAAGATTACACTCCAATCTGATTTCTCATAGTTGGAGAAGACTCCAACTTTTATAAATGGTGAGTAACAAATATTTCCGTTTGCCTTTTGGTTTCAGGCTGAACCTACATGAAATTTGCTATTCTGCGGCAAAAGCAGGTTGATCTTTGCTCCGCCCTGTGAGCGGTTTTCAAAACGTAAAACATAATTGCTTCCATAGATATAGGAAAGTCTCTGTCTTACATTGCGGATGCCGATGTGCTTTTCACCGGTCTTCTGAGAAGGAACTTCCGGTCTGGAGAGAGTTTCCAGAGCTTCTTTAGAGAATCCGGTTCCATTGTCTTCAATGGCAAGAGAAAGATAAGTCGTTCCATCTTTTATGAGAGGGGCGGCACTGATCACAATCTGCATCTTTGCAGAGTCGGAACAGCCGTGCTTAAAAATGTTTTCTACAAAAGTGTGCAGAGTTAGCACAGGGATATGCATTTTTTCAGCCTGTGGATCAATATTAAACGCTGCATCCAGGTCATTCTGGAAGCGGATCTGCTGGATGTGCAGATAATTCTGCACATGTTTCAGCTCTTCAGAGAGGACGACCATGCTGTCGGAACTTTTGAAAAGGTAGCGGAAATACTTCATCAAGGTAGAGGAAAAATCCACGACCAGCTCAGAGCGGCCACTCAGCCCAAGACTGTAGATCAGGTTCAGGCAGTTCAAAAAGAAATGCGGCTTGATCTGTAAGGTCAGGTACTGAAGTTCGGCGTAAGCCTGGTTCAGCTTCTCTTCGTAGATCTGCAGTTTCAGATCATGAATCTGCCCGATCATATAGTTAAAGGTTTCCGTCAGCTCTGCAAATTCATCATGAGTATCCGGGATCGGCAGATGGCAGTTGAAATCTCCCTGGTCGACAGCCTCCATTGCTTCGATGATTCGAAGCACCGGAGAAACCATCTGTCGCCAGGTGATGATCAGCATTGACGTAACAAACGAAAAACTGACAAGTGCGATGATCAGGATCGCATACTGGAACCAGGAGAAAGCTCCCAGTACATAAGCAGTCGGGATATAGAGGATGATCCGGTAATGGTTTCTGGCAGAATCAACCGGGATCTTCACGCAGCGGCTGCGGTCCAGCTCCTTTGCACCGTAAAGGAAATCTTCCCCGGCATCCTGGTTAGAGAGAATCAGGGCACCATGCGTGCTGGCAGTCAGATCCCTGAAATCTTCAAACACGTATTCGCTGGATGCAAAAGCACCGACGTAGACATTTTTGTATTCCATCAGATCTATAAGATAACTTTTCTGCGTCATACGCAGGAAGGTCCAGCCGCTGATCTGCGGTTTTGTGACCGGAAACGTACGAGAAAGACAGGCCTGGCGGATGTATTGCCGCATCTCCATGCGTTCCGGATAAGAATCATAGTTTGCACTCTGAAAGATCAGGATATCCTGATCCGGAATATAGAAAAACAGGCTGGCAGTGCTGGTGTACGTGTCCAGGTAATCCGTAAAATCGGCAAGGATCGCACGCTGCTCATCCGGAGCATCCTCCCCGCTTTGCAGTCCGTGGTAGTTGTTCTCATCCAGAAGAAACGAAGCCAGATAGTTCGAAATATGGTCAAGCGAAGTATCCACAGTTGCCAGCTGCAGAGAAAGCGTGTTATGATTGTACTGTATACTTTGCTGCCGCAGAAGACGTTTGCCGTACTCGCTTCCGAGCAGAATACAGACAAGCAGAGGGATGCTGGTGACCAGATAAACCCAGAGCAGCCGTTTCTTTGTGGCAGATTTGAAAAATAAGCTTTTATGTTTTTTCATAAAGACCTCCAATGGTCTTATTTTACCGTATTTACCCTTAGAAAGGAAGAAAAAATTATGAAAATTCACGAAAGAATGTCCGAAAAAAGATGTTTTTATATGATAGTGTTTCTTGCTGTAATACTTTTTGTGCTGTCCGGATGTGAAAAACAGCAGCCGGAAAGCGAAAGTGCAGATTCCATCCCGACCATCAACATCGGTATTTCGGCGAGAACCGGACTGAGCAAAAACCTTTCGGAAGTCAATCAGACGCTTGGAGATCTGACGGAAGAAAAGATCGGCGTGCGTGCCCGGCTTGTCTGGACCGGACTGAACAGCAGCCAGGGAAACAGTTATTATAAAAACAGGCAGCTCGGTGTGGATATCCTCAACATTTATTTCAATCAGTTTGAGAACTACCGTCAGAAAAACCTGCTGCTGGATATGGAGCCGTATATGGCAGAGGCACTCGCCCTGCAGGAAGTGCTGGATGAGAAAACAGATCTGCCGGAGGATGAAAGAGAAGGCGTTTATGGGATCCCAAAGCCGTTAAGTGATATCCATACGAACGGCGTGATCCTGAACCGCACCTATGTGGAGAAGTATCATATGGACATTTCCAATATCCATAAACCGGAAGATCTGGAGCCGCTGCTTGACATCATAAAGAAAGAACGCCCGGATGTTGTGCCGTGGGCATTGGAAAAAAGGGGAAATGCCGTGGTCGAGCGTTCCCCGATCGCCGATACACTGGACGGGTGTCTGGCAGGTATATTATATGAAGGAACGGATGATACCGTCTGCAATATTTACGAGAGCGATGCCTACACAAAACGGGTGGAGTTGGCAAAACGCTGGCAGGAGAAGGGCTATCTGGCAGAAGATGTGATCACAAACATTGAATCAGGACAGTCACAGGTGATCGCCGGGGATGCATTTGCCGCAGAATTTGTCATCAAACCGGATGAGATGCAGTACGAAGAGAGCCTCTACGGAGACAAAGTCATTATTATCCCATTTGACAATCGGCCGGTTCTGGATACCGAGGATGACTGGGTGACTGTCTGGAGCATTTTTTCGGAGACAAAGTATCCGGAAGAGGCCGTCAAAGTGCTAGGTCTTCTGTATTCGGATGAAGATGTGCTGAACACGATCCTGTACGGTGTGGAGGGGATGCACTACGAAGTGCAGGAAGATGGAAGTTTTGCATTCCCGTCCGGCATCAACAGTAGCAACGTCGGATATTTCTGTTCCACGAAATGGCAGTTCAATACGCCAAAAGCCGGTATCTGGAGCGGCATGTCCGATGATCTGGAGGGAGATTTTAAAACCTTTATCGCTTCCGCAAATATTTCACCGGCGTATGGATTCTGGCTGGATGAGAGCAAGATCACGGTGGATATCCAGAAACTGAAAGAGATCGTATCTCGTTACAAAAAGAACCTGAATATCGGGCTAGGAGACGACGGCAAAGATGTCGATACTTACCTGGAAGAATTTCGAAAAGAGCTCCGGGAAGCCGGAAGTGAAGAGCTGGTAAAAGAAGTGCGGGATCAGTATCAGGCATGGAAGACGAAAAAAGAGTATGATGTGGGTGTCAAAAGTCCCCAACTATGATGCCTACGGATTGTTCCGTGCGTTGCACTCCCACAATCCTCCCAAGTATTCGCATATCGTGGGATTATCATCCCACTTTTATGCTCATATCGGGGCGGGTCCCAAGGTCTTTCATCCACCTATGAGCAAGCTCATGTGGATTTAGACCTTTTGACCCTGGCATCATAGTATATAAATGAATGAAAGATGAACATTTTATGCCTGAAAATGAACAAATAGGACGGAAAATGAACAATTTATGACGGAAAATGAGTGGTTTGGGAAAGAAAAAAGCGATATCATATAGGCACATTGAAACAGAGTTCTGGAACGTGAAAATCCCTGAGCCTGTTTGAACGAATTATATGGTATATGTTAAGGAGGTAACTTATGAATCACTCAAAAAAATGGTCAAAGAAAGCGATTTCCATGGCATTGGTAGCAGCTATGGTCGGAACGAGCGTAATGCCGACATTTGCAGCTTCTACCGATCCAAATGCAAGTGCAAAGCGTGAAGCAACAAACGCAGCAATATCCCAGAAGGCAGCTACACAGGGTATGGTTCTTCTGGAGAACAACAATAACTCCCTGCCGATCGCTCAGACAAAAGGAACGAAAGTAGCACTGTTTGGTGTAGGTTCCTATAAGACGATCAAAGGCGGTACCGGATCTGGTGATGTTTATCTGAAAGACGGTGCAAACATTACGGTAGAACAGGGCTTTGAAGATGCCGGATACGATGTGGTAAACCAGGATTTCCTGACAGCTCAGAACACAGCATATGAAAAAGCAGAATCAGAAGCAGGAAGTGGCGGTATGTTCAGCAGTTTCGTATATAAAGAAGAAGCTTATGCAGAAGCAGATGTAACTGCTGCAGCCGGAAAAACAGACACCGCAATCTATGTGCTGGCACGTAACTCAGGCGAAGGTGCTGATCGTAAAGCAGAAAAAGGCGATTATTATCTGACAGACAACGAAGCAGCCAACCTGAAATTACTGGGTCAGAAATTTAAAAATGTAGTTGTTGTCCTCAATACAGGCGGTATTGTTGATACCAACTTCTTCAACGGCAAAGGCGGATACGCAGCAAATGATTCCCTGAACCGCAGCAAGATCGAAGGACTGGATTCTCTGGTACTGATGTCACAGGCAGGTATGAACGGAGGACGTGCCCTGGTTCAGATCCTGAACGGTGAAGTAAATCCATCCGGTAAACTGACCGATACCTGGGCAGTTGATTATAATGATTATCCATCATCTGCAACATTCTCCTGGAATGACGCCGTACATAAAGACGGAGAAACAAAAGAAGAAAGCAATGCAGCAAATACTGCAGCAACCGCAGAAGAAGTTTACAACGATGATATTTATGTAGGCTATCGTTTCTTCGATACCTTTGGAAAGAAAGTAGCTTATGAATTTGGTTACGGCGAATCCTATACGGATTTTGATATTAAAGTAAAAACAGTAAAAGCAGATGCAGAAAATGTCAGCGTAGTAGCAGAAGTTAAAAATACAGGAAAAGTTACCGGTAAAGAAGTTGTAGAAGTTTATTTCTCCGCACCGGAAGGAAATCTGGACAAGCCGTATCAGGAACTGGCAGCATACCAGAAAGTCGAAGTAAAAGCAGGCGAAACCAAAGAAGTAACGCTTTCCTTTGATACCGATGAGATGGCAAGCTACGATGAAAACAATGAACAGTATGTACTGGAAGACGGAACCTACAAGATCCGTGTGGGCAACAGCTCCAGAAATACCGTAGAGGCAGCTGATATCAAACTGGACAAAGATGTTGTTACCGAAAAAGCAGAAAATGCTCTGGGAATGACAAAAGATAAAATGCAGACAGGTACTTACACCGCTGATCATGTGGTAGCAGAAGGCGGAGCTTACAAGATGAATATCCTGGATGAGAAATCCACAGGATACGGCACAGGCATTACACCAACCGCAGAAGGTTTGAGTGCAGCAAAAGCATCCTTGAGTCTTGCGGCTTCCAGCTTTGGAAAAACAGAAACGCATGCGTACACAGACGGAAAAGTAACTTCCTACATAAGTGAGGATAAAGATTCTGATTCTAATGTATACAGCAAGAATGCAGATTTGGACAAAGAGACAAAGAAAACCGTAAAAGCAGCAAAAGATGCAACTCTGGTAGATGTTGTGAACGGCAAACTTACCATGGAAGAACTGGTAGCAAACATGAGTAGCACAGAGTTGGCTGACCTGGTAGAAGGCGGTACTTATGACGGACTGTCAGCAGGATCTTCAAGCTCAGCAGTCATCGGTTCTCAGGCAGATTCCGTATATGGAGCAGCCGGTGAGACAACAAGCAATCTGTACAACTCCAGATACATCCCGAACATCGTACTTTCCGATGGACCTGCAGGTATCCGTATCACAAAAGAGTACATCCAGTACGAACTGGTCGGTGCAGATGCGACATTTGATGCAAACCAGACTTACTATACAGGAACATACAGCTGGAGCGGCATGAATTATACAGAAAAAGCAATTGCAAATGAGACAGAGTTCAAAAAACTTCTTGCAGATGGCGAAAAACTGTATACAACCGATAACACCAAATACTATCAGTACTGTACAGCAATGCCGATCGGTACTCTGCTTGCACAGGCATGGGATCCGGCTGTCATTGAAGAAGTAGGCCGTGCAGTCGGTACAGAAATGCTGGAATATGGCGTTACATCCTGGCTTGCACCGGGCATGAACATCCACAGAAACCCGCTTTGCGGACGTAACTTTGAGTACTACTCAGAAGATCCGCTGATCTCCGGTGAAGCAGCTGCCTCTGAGACAAAAGGTGTTCAGACAAAAGCAGACGGAACATACTCCGGAATCGGTGTTACTCTGAAACATTTCGCATTCAACAATCAGGAACAGCAGCGTATGGGAAGCAACTCTGTTGTATCTGAAAGAGCAGCAAGAGAGATTTACCTGAAAGGCTTTGAAATCGGTGTAGAAGAAGCTCAGCCGGATTACATCATGAGCTCCTACAACATGGTAAATGGTTATCCGACCTTTGAAAACTATGGTCTGCTGACAACGATGTTAAGAGATGAATGGGGATTTGAAGGATTTGTAATGACAGACTGGTATTCCATAAGCCGTGTCAATGGTGCAAACAAAGGCAAAAACGTACAGGGACTGCTGATGTGGGCAGGAAATGACTGTGAGATGCCTGGCGGAAACGTAAAGAATATGCTGACAGCACTGAATACAGACAAGACATTAAGACTTGGTGACCTGCAGAAATCCGCAGTTAATATGCTGAATGTTATCGCAAAGAGTGCAGTATTTGAAAACATGCTGGACAAACTGGCAACAAGTGATGATGCAGTGACAGCAGCAGAAGCAAAACAGGCAAAAGCAATCCTGACAAAGAACAAAGCACAGAAAGTTCTGGATGACTTAGGCTATGAATCAAAAGAAGATGCAGCTGTAAAAGCACAGATCGCAGCAGCAGAAAAAGCAAAAGCAGAAGCAGAAGCCGCAGCAAAAGCAGCAAAAGCAGAGGCAGATGCAGCAAAAGCAGAAGCAGCATCCGCAAATGCAAAACTTGAAAAGAATGCATTTAAAGCGAAAAAAGCAGCCGTTAAGAAAGTAACCGGAAAGAGAAAAGCTGCAGTTGTCAAAGTGAAAAAAGTAAAAGGTGCAGACGGCTATCAGGTACAGTACTCCAAGAAAGCAAACTTCAAGAGTGCTAAGAAAGCAAATACAAAGAAACTGAATGTTACTCTGAAGAGACTGAGCAAAGGCAGCAAATACTATGTACGTGTAAGAGCTTATAAGACCATCAACGGTCAGAAAGTTTACACCAAGTACTCTGCAAAGAAAACGGTAAAAGTAAAATAAAATTATCCCAAACCTTGAAACACACTCGGGAGGATGCCGGAAGGCGTCCTCCCACTTTTTTATCTCAGTCGGAGATTGTCCTCCCACTGAGAAAGACTTGTTATTACTCACCACTTGCAGAAGTGGGAGTCTTCTCGACTGAGATAAACGCTCCGCGAGGATGTGCAGTGATTCTGAGAAGAATATGTCAGCTTTCGCTGACCAGAATCACGCACCAAGTCTCACGTGCGTTCGACTTGAACGTGTTCGAGATCACAAAACATAAACAGTAGCAGCTATTGAAGCAGATGAATGGCTGAAAAAGATGAACATAATATGAACACACAGGACGGAAAATGAACAATTTATGTCGGAAAATGAGTGGTTTCGTGAACGGTAATTAGATATAATAGCATCACAATCAATCAAAGAAGGCAGTAAAGATTAAAAAGTAAGTAAGAAACCTCTTACTATATAGCAACAGGGAAAGACGGCGGAGTTTGAGTGATCCGCCGTTTTTTCTTGCCAGGAAAAGTCGCCTGTGATACACTGAACTACAGGATTCGGCATAAAATCAGGAATTTTGCCGGAAATAATCTGGGGCAGATGGGTTCTACCCTTTCTATCCACTATATTTTATAAGAAATGAGGAATTACTATGGCACAGTTATGGGGTGGACGTTTCACCAAAGAGACCGATCAGCTGGTTTATAATTTTAATGCATCCATATCGTTTGATCAGAAATTTTACAAACAGGATATCACAGGAAGCAAGGCACATGTGAAAATGCTGGCAGCACAGGGCATTCTGACTGAGGCAGAGCGTGATCAGATCCTGGAAGGCCTGGATGGCATTCTGCGTGATGTTGAGAACGGAACACTTAAGATCACAGACAAATACGAAGATATCCACAGCTTTGTGGAGGCAAATCTGATCGACCGCATCGGCGATGCCGGCAAAAAGCTGCACACCGGACGCAGCCGCAATGACCAGGTTGCACTGGATATGAAGCTTTATACAAGAGATGAGATCGGGGAGATCGACAAACTGCTGAAAAAACTTCTTGAGACACTGCTTGGCATTATGGAAGAAAATATTGAGACTTATATGCCGGGATTTACCCACCTGCAGAAAGCACAGCCGATCACGCTTGCACATCATTTCGGGGCTTATTTTGAAATGTTCAAACGTGACAGACAGAGACTGGCTGATATTTATAAGAGAATGAATCTCTGCCCGCTTGGAAGCGGTGCACTGGCAGGCACAACGTATCCTCTGGATCGTGAGATGACGGCACAGCTGCTTGGATTTGACGGACCAACCTTAAACAGCATGGATTCCGTATCCGACCGTGACTACCTGATCGAGCTGCTCTCTGCCATGTCAACGATTATGATGCATCTGAGCCGTTTCTGCGAGGAGATCATCCTCTGGAATTCCAATGAATACCGCTTTGTGGAGATCGATGACGCTTACAGCACCGGCAGCAGCATCATGCCGCAGAAGAAAAACCCGGATATCGCAGAGCTGGTAAGAGGAAAGACCGGCCGTGTTTACGGAGCACTGACCTCCATGCTGACCACGATGAAAGGCATCCCGCTGGCATACAACAAAGACATGCAGGAAGACAAAGAGCTGACCTTTGATGCGATCGACACCGTAAAAGGCTGTATTGCCCTGTTTACCGGCATGGTTTCTACGATGAGCTTCCGCAAAGATGTCATGGAAAAGAGTGCAAAAAACGGTTTCACCAATGCGACCGATGCCGCAGATTATCTGGTAAACCATGGCGTACCGTTCCGTGACGCACACGGTATTGTAGGCCGTCTGGTACTTCTGTGCATTGACAGAGGCATTGCCCTGGATGACCTGACACTGGAAGAGTACAAAGAGATCAGCCCGGTCTTTGAAGAAGATATTTACGAGGCAATCTCCCTGAAAACCTGCGTGGAAAAACGTCTGACGATCGGTGCTCCTGGGGCAGAAGCCATGAAAAAAGTCATCATGCTCGAAAAAAAATACCTGGAAGAAGCAGAAAATTTATAAAAACTGCTTGATTTTTTTTCTGAAATAGGATAGGATAGTTCGAGTAAAGACAAATGTCCGCACACAAAATACACGAACGATAAATTGTCCGTTGTAAATAAATTACGAAATGAGGATTTGAAAAATGGAACAGAAATTAAAAGTCGGTATCCTTGGAGCAACCGGAATGGTAGGTCAGCGTTTTATCTCTCTTCTTGAGAATCATCCATGGTTTGAAGTAACCACACTGGCAGCAAGCCCGAGAAGTGCAGGAAAGACATATGAAGAAGCAGTAGGCGGAAGATGGAAAATGGACACTCCGATGCCGGAAGCTGTAAAGAAGATCGTTGTCATGAATGTAAACGAAGTAGAAAAAGTTGCATCAAACGTAGACTTTGTATTTTCAGCCGTTGATATGTCAAAAGATGAGATCAAAGCGATCGAAGAAGAATATGCAAAGACCGAGACACCGGTTGTTTCCAACAACAGTGCACATCGCTGGACCCCGGATGTACCGATGGTTGTTCCGGAAATCAATCCACAGCATTTCGATGTGATCGAATCTCAGAAAAAACGTCTGGGAACCAAGAAAGGTTTTGTAGCAGTAAAACCGAACTGCTCTATCCAGAGCTATGCACCGGTACTGACTGCATGGAAAGAGTTTGAGCCATACGAAGTCGTAGCTACCACTTACCAGGCAATCTCCGGAGCAGGCAAGACTTTTAAAGACTGGCCTGAGATGGTAGAGAACATCATCCCGTACATCGGTGGCGAAGAAGAAAAGAGCGAGATGGAGCCGCTTCGTCTGTGGGGCGAAGTGAAAGACGGCGTGATCGTTCCGGCACAGAGCCCGGTCATCACCTGCCAGTGCATCCGTGTTCCGGTTCTGAACGGACATACCGCAGCAGTTTTCGTTAAGTTCAAAAAGAAACCGACCAAAGAACAGCTGATCGAAAAACTGGTGAACTTCAAAGGACTTCCTCAGGAACTGGATCTGCCAAGTGCACCGAAGCAGTTCATCCAGTACATGGAAGAAGACAACCGTCCGCAGGTAAAACTGGATGTCAACTACGAAAACGGCATGGGCGTATCGGTTGGCCGTTTAAGAGAAGATAAAGTTTATGACTGGAAATTCGTGGGACTGTCCCATAACACCGTCAGAGGAGCAGCAGGCGGAGCCGTCCTGTGTGCAGAGACCCTGACAGCAAAAGGATATATCACAAAGAAATAAAGAAAAACGGTTTAAAAAACAGGCTCAAAGAGATGTCAGCGAAAAGAAACGCCGGCATCTCTTTTTGCTCTTGCATTTTTGTTTGCCATTTTGTACAATATTCAGGAACGCAGCAAGAATGTCAGAGACATTCTTAATAATAGATATGATGTTGGGGTCCCAAGGTCTTTCATCCACCTATGAGCAAGCTCATGTGGATTTAGACCTTTTGCCCCTGGCATCATAAATATGACATTTCGAATTTTTACAGGTGGGTTTGAGTAAATGATAAGGATAAAAAACGTAACAAAGGATTATGGCAGCAATAAAGGTGTTTTTGATCTTTCTTTTGAAGTACAGGATCAGGAGACGTTTGGACTGCTGGGGATGGAAGGTGCCGGCAAGACGACACTTCTGCAGATTTTGATGGGATTTTCAAACCTTTCCGGGGGACGCTGCACGATCAACGCCAAACATTGTTGGAAACAAAGTACCGGTATTAAGAATTTTACCGGATATCTGCCGCAGAAGATCACACTGCCGGAGTCGATGACCAGTCTTCAGTTTTTTCGCTTTCTGGCAGATTTAAGAAACAGAAAAAGCCTGGAAAAAGCGATCCGCACAGCAGATGCATTTGAGCTGGACACTTCAAAAAAGATCCGTGATCTGAATCAGGAAGAGAAAAAAAAGCTGGCGATCGCCGGTGTATTTCTTCATGATCCGGAGGTGCTTCTGCTCGATGAACCGGAGAGTGATCTTGGCGAAAAGGCAAAAGTGCAGTTCATGAACCTGATCCTGGAAGAAAAAAGCAGGGGAAAGACGATCCTGATCGCTACCGGAAGTTTTGCGACGGCGGAGCGGCTCTGTGACCGCATCGGGATCCTGCGGCGTGGCATGCTGGTCAACCTGGATGATGTTTCCGTGATCCGTGAGGCCTCCAGAAAGGTATTCTGCATCGGATTTCGAAGTGAGCTGGAAGCAGTCCGTTTTGTCAGAGAGTCAGGATTTGATGTTTTAAATAAAAATGCGACTCAGCTTACCGTCTCGGTTTCCGGAGAACTGCAGAATTTTATCAAAGTGCTGTCAGGGTATAAAGTGCTGACCATGGAGAGCATTCCGCAGACGTTGGAAGAGACCTTTACCTATCTGTATGGAGGTGACCTGAGTGATTAATATTCCAATACTGAAGAAAAATTTCAGAGAACATATCTGGTTGTGGGGCATCGTCACCGCTGTACTGGTACTTTATCTGTTTCTGCTGTTGGGGACATACGCACCAGATGGAAAAGCCGGTGTGATCCTTTTATTTTCCGGGCTGCCGTCCGCAGTTCAGACAGCACTTGGGGCAGGCAATTACGGACTGTCTTTAAGTGGCATTTTGGGAGGCTATTTCTGGGAGAATATCTTTACACTGGTACCATTTGTAGTCAGTATCCCGGTGGCGGCATCTTTCGTTGCAGGCAAACTGGAAAGCGGTGCTTTTGCCTGGATTCTGTCGGCACCTGTGGAGCGTGAAAAGCTTTTATTTACTCAGATTTATTCTTTTACATTTGCCCTGTTTGCATTGTTTTTTGTAAATTGTCTGGTCGGAATAGTGTGCGGCCTGGCCTTTTGCGGATCGTATTTTGTGATTTCCGAGTTCTTACTGATGTGCCTTGGCGGATTCTGTCTGCATTTCTGCCTTGGAGGCCTGCTGTTTGTGATATCTGCAATGTGTGATGAGAAAGCACTGGCAGTGATGATCACGACAGGGATCGTACTGTTATTTTATATTCTGAAAATGCTCGCTTCGCTTGGGGGGATTTTCGGATATCTGAAATATGTGACGATCTTCTCCATGTATCTGGCGGACGATGTGATCGACGGGGGCATGTTTTTTATATGGAAATATCCGGTACTGATCTTGGCGGGCGTCCTGCTTTACTGGCTTTCCATGCGAATATTTGAGAAGCGGGATCTGCCGCTTTAAAAGAGGAGTAAATAATTGAAAAAATTATACATAGCAGAAAAACCGAGTGTTGCACAGGAATTTGCGAAAGCGTTGAAGATCCGGGCGGCAAGGAAAGATGGCTATCTGGAGGGGGAAGAGGCCGTTGTGACCTGGTGTGTCGGACATCTGGTGACGATGAGCTACCCGGAAATTTACGATGCTTCTTATAAAAAATGGAGCCTTGCGACGCTTCCGTTTCTGCCGGAGAACTTTCTTTACGAAGTGATCCCGGCGACGAAAAAGCAGTTCAAAGTGGTCAGCACTCTTTTAAATCGAAAAGATATTGATGTGATCTATGTCTGTACCGACTCCGGACGGGAAGGAGAATATATTTACCGCCTGGTGGAGCAGGAAGCACATGTTCAGGGCAAGAAAAGGCTGCGTGTGTGGATCGATTCTCAGACAGAAGAAGAAATCCTACACGGGATTGCGACAGCAAAAGATCTTTCCGCATACGATAATCTTGCAAGTGCCGCTTATCTGCGTGCAAAAGAGGATTATCTGATGGGCATCAATTTTTCCAGACTTTTAAGTCTGAAATACGGGCAGTCCATTTCAAGCTGCATGGGAACAAGATACACGGTGATATCAGTCGGACGTGTGATGACCTGTGTGCTTGGCATGATCGTCAGAAGGGAACGTGAAATCCGTCAGTTTGTGAAAATGCCGTTCTACCGTGTACTGTCTTCCATGGTATGCGGTGAAAGCACGATCGAAGGCGAGTTCCGTGCCGTCAAAGGTTCCGCGTATTTCCAGTCTCCGAAGCTCTACAAAGAGAATGGATTTTCGCATAAAGAAGATGCAAAAGAGCTGATAGAGAAGCTGAGCGATCCCAAACCGGTGCAGGCTGTGATCGAAAAGCTGGAACGCAAAAAAGAAAACAAAAATCCGCCGCTGCTTTATAACCTGGCGGAACTTCAGAATGACTGCTCGAAGCGTTACAAAATCAGCCCGGACGAGACCTTAAAGATTGTCCAGGAACTCTACGAGAAAAAGCTGGTCACTTATCCGAGAACGGACGCCCGAGTGCTGTCAACGGCAGTAGCAAAAGAGATCCACAAAAATATCCGCGGACTTTCCGGGTTTGCAAACGTGCAGTCTTATGCGGCGGAAGTTTTAGAAAGCACGGCCTGGAAAAAGATCGCATCGACACGTTACGTCAATGACAAACAGATCACCGACCATTATGCGATTATCCCGACCGGGCAGGGACTTTCGGCACTGCGGAGCGTAAGTGCCCTTTCGGTAAAGGTTTATGAGCTGATTGTAAGAAGGTTCCTCAGTATTTTTTATCCGCCGGCCATTTACCAGAAAACGACACTGGTTTCAAAAGTACAGCAGGAGTCCTTTTTCTCAAGTTTCCGTCTGCTTCTGTCCGAAGGATACCTTAAAGTGGCAGGCATGCCGGAAGAAAATAAGAAAAAAGACGATACAGAAGATGTGAAATGTGACGAAAATCTGCTTCAGGCACTACAGAAATGCAAAAAAGGTGATATACTTCCGGTGAAGGGCTTTTCCATCAAAGAAGGCGAAACTTCACCGCCGAAACGCTATACATCCGGTTCGATGATTCTGGCAATGGAGAATGCCGGTCAGCTGATCGAGGATGAAGAACTGCGTGCCCAGATCAAAGGAAGCGGCATCGGAACGAGTGCAACCAGGGCAGAGATTCTGAAGAAGCTTCAGGCAAACAAATACATTGCCCTGAATAAAAAAACGCAGGTTCTGACACCGACACATCTGGGGGAGATGATCTTTGATGTGGTGAACAATTCAATCCGTTCGCTGTTAAACCCGGAGCTTACGGCAAGCTGGGAAAAAGGGCTCACCTATGTGGCGGAGGGTACGATCACTTCCGGAGAATATATGGAAAAGTTAGAGGGCTTTATAAAAAGAAGAACCGATGCCGTACTTGGCAGCAATAGTTCCTATGCTTTGCGGAAACTGTTTGACGAATCGGCAGTTTTCTATAAAAAACAGCAAAAGCCGCAGAGGCGACTAACAGGAGGTAAGAAAGATGGAAACATGTAAAATCAAAAATCTCTATAATCTCGAGGAAACGATTGCAAAAGATCTGTTTGAAGGAGCCGTTTATCCGTGGGAAGTGCTTCCGAAGATCAGCGATTTTATCAAAAAACTGGGAGCGACCTTAAGCGAAGAAGAATACGAAAAACGCGGGGAAGACATCTGGATCGCAAAATCCGCAACCGTAGCACCGACCGCTTACATTCACGGACCGGCAATCATCGGAAAAGAAGCAGAAGTACGCCACTGTGCATTCATCCGCGGCAATGCGATCGTAGGTGAAGGAGCCGTTGTCGGCAACTCCACCGAGCTGAAAAATGTGCTCCTGTTCAACAAAGTACAGGTTCCGCATTACAATTACGTCGGTGATTCCATTCTTGGATACAAGGCACATATGGGAGCCGGTTCGATCACATCAAATGTCAAATCCGATAAAAAACTGGTAGTGGTAAAAGATGACAAAGGCAATCGCATCGAGACCGGACTGAAAAAATTCGGTGCCATGATCGGCGATAACGTAGAGGTAGGATGCGGCTCCATCTTAAATCCGGGAACCGTAGTCGGACCGGACAGCAATATCTATCCGCTTTCCTCTGTGCGTGAAGTGATTCCGGCACACAGCATCTACAAAAAACGCGGCGAAGTCGCAGAAAAAGTTGCTGACTGAGAAGGAGTCTGTTCCAGAAAGTCCCCAACTATGATGCCTACGGATTGTTCCGTGCGTTGCATTCCCACAATCCTTTCTACGCTCCGCTTCGATCGGAGCAAAACGAACATCAGAAAAGAGAAAACAGAACGAGAAATAAATTGACAATAAGTAAAGAGTAAACTATAATAAAGGAAGGATAATTTTGTCCTTCCTTTTGACATTTCATTTCACTCAGAGAAGAATGACATCAGATGTGAGGTGAATTCCGACTCTGGCATTCTTGAATTCGATAAACAGCAGGCAGCACTTCTGCTGCAAATTTCCAAACATGGACACGCTTTTAGGTTGACTTTTTTAAAAATATATATTAATATGGGGAGAGAACGAACATAAGTTCGCAAGCAAGCCCTTTTGCGTATTGCAAAGGTGCACAGAAGAAATGAGAAAACCATTGGCATTACAGAAACCAGGTATCAGATTGGTATAATCTGTATCGAAAGTATACGCTTGTGGTCAGTACAGTTGAGTATTTTCAAGTCGAACACATGTGAGACTTGGCAGGCGATTCGGGTCCGTTTTGCAGATATTTACCTGATACGGGAAGACAAGTGGAACAATATAGAGCAAATAGAAGATTAAGGAGGATATTAAAATGGGACAGGATGATAAGATCAAGGCACTGGAAGCGGCTATTACAAAAATTGAGAAAGATTTTGGAAAAGGTGCCATTATGAAACTGGGTGATTCTGGAAACCATATGAACGTGGAGACCGTTCCGACCGGCTCTCTGAGCCTGGATGTGGCACTGGGACTTGGCGGTGTTCCAAAAGGAAGGATCGTGGAGATCTACGGACCGGAGTCCAGTGGTAAGACGACCGTAGCACTGCATATGGTAGCAGAAGTCCAGAAACGCGGCGGTATCGCAGGATTTATCGATGCAGAGCATGCACTGGACCCGGTCTATGCAAAGAATATCGGCGTAGACATTGATAATCTTTACATTTCACAGCCGGATAACGGTGAGCAGGGACTGGAGATCGCAGAGACCATGGTGCGTTCCGGAGCAGTGGACATTATCATCGTGGACTCTGTGGCAGCACTGGTGCCAAAAACAGAGATCGAGGGCGATATGGGAGATTCTCACGTAGGTCTGCATGCAAGACTGATGTCTCAGGCACTTCGTAAACTGACCGGTATCATCGGCAAATCCAGCTGTACCGTGATCTTTATCAACCAGCTGCGTGAAAAAGTCGGTGTCATGTTCGGCAATCCGGAGGTTACAACCGGTGGCCGTGCACTGAAGTTTTACTCTTCCATCCGTATGGATGTACGCCGTATCGAGACACTCAAACAGGGCGGCGAGATCGTCGGCAACCGTGTGCGTGTCAAGATCGTCAAGAACAAGATCGCACCGCCATTTAAAGAGGCAGAGTTTGATATCATGTTCGGTCAGGGCATCTCAAGAGAAGGTGACATCCTTGATCTGGCAGTGAAAAATGAGATTGTAAACAAGAGCGGGGCATGGTTTGCCTATAACGGCATCAAGATCGGACAGGGCCGTGAGAATGCCAAGATTTACCTGAAGAACAATCCGGAGACGATGGCAGAGATCGAAAAACTGGTGCGTGAAAAGTATGGATTTGACGGTGCGGCAGCCGCAGATGATGAAAAAGAAGACAAAAAAGCAACAAAGAGCAGTACTGCGAAAAAGGATGCCGTAAAAGAAGAAACTCCGGCAGCAGATCCGGACGGCAGCGGGGATGAAGCATGATCGTCACTGCATTAGAGCCGGTCGGCAAAACGAGAGTGCAGGTCTTTTTAGACGGAGAAAAAGCTTTTGTCCTGTACCGGAATGAGGCTTACCGGATGGGGATCCGTGAAGGGGAATCCCTTTCAGAGCAGGCATATGCAGAGATCATGCAGGAGATCCTGCCCAAACGGGCCAGGCTGCGTTGCATGAATATCTTAAAAAGTGCAGATAAGACCGAATGGCAGCTGAGAGCAAAGCTCCGTCAGGGAGGATACCCGAAAGAGATCGAAGATATCGCTATCGAGTATGTGCGAAGCTTCCACTATATCGATGATGTACGTTATGCCGGATACTATATCGAGAGCCGCAGCCAGACAAAGAGCAAACGCCAGATCGTGCAGGACTTAAAAGCAAAAGGCGTTTCTTCAGAAGATATTGAAGCGGCATACGAACAGGCAGAAGGAAACAGCGAAGAAGAAACGATCCTCGCACTTGCGAAAAAGAAACGCATGAACCTGGAGAATCCAACAGCGGAAGAACAGCAGAAATACTATGTGTTCTTTATGAGAAAAGGATTTTCCTATGCTGCGGTACACAAGGTTCTGCGGGGGCTCGAATAATTAGGAGAATATTTTTGGCAACAATCAAAGAAATAGCAGAAAAGGCAGGTGTCAGTACCACAACCGTTTCCAACGTCATTCACGGGAAAACAAAAAAAGTATCACCTGCAACGATCCAGAAGATCGAAGCACTGATCAAAGAAGTTGGTTACGTGCAGAAAAGAGGACTGCGAATGCTGAATAACGAGAAGTCTCAGCTGATCGCAGTTGTCATCAACTATCATAAAGAATTCAAAGATTCCATTCTCGGAGATCCATTTTACGGGAAGATCATCGGATTTATCGAAGAATATGTGCAGAAACAGGGCTATTACCTGATGCTGTATTCCACAAAAGACATCGAAGAGATTTTTCAGATGGTGGCAGGCTGGGATGTGGACGGCGTGATCGCCATCTCCTTCAGCCGACACAACTGTGAAAAGATTTATCAGCTGATCAAAAAACCGATCGTGTCGATCGATTCCTACGGAAACGCAGCCAAAGACAGCCATCTGGTCAATATCGGTCTGGATGACGAAAGTGGCGGCTATCAGATGGTGAAATATCTGCTGGAATGCGGATATGAGCACATCAAAGTCTGTGCCGGAAGAGACAACGGTGTCGATCATCTGCGTTATGTCGGTGCACAGAGAGCCATGCAGGAGTGTGCGGCAGAAGGTCAGAAACTGCAGTTTGTGGCACTTGGCATGAACTATGAAAAACGAAAAGCAAGTTATGACTGGCTGGTACAGAGAAGATTGCCGGGAACGGCACTGTTCTTCCTCTCAGATATGTATGCACTGGAAGCGATCCGCTTCTGCACCGACAAAAAAGTAGGCGTGCCGCAGCAGATCGGCGTGGCAGGCTATGACGATATCAGCTATGCACAGTACTCCACACCGAGACTTACCACCATAAAGCAGGACGTGCAGAAAAAAGCACAGAAAGCAGTGGAGATCCTTCTGAAATGGATCGAAGAAGGCGAAGAATATCCGAAGCGGGAAGTAGAACTGCCCGTGACACTGATGAAAAGGAAGTCGGTGGAGAGAGACTGAAAAGCAAGATTCAGCAATATTGTTTGATTTTGCGTGATCGCAGCCGGTATCGCAGTTGGGCTTGGTATGACCGGAAATATTCTGGCACCGATCGTATTCTTACTGCTGTTTAACATTCCGTCCCTTCTTGTGAAATATTATGGAACCTTTCTGGGATACAAACTGGGTTCCGAATACATCCAGAAAATTTATGCAAGCGATCTGATGAATATTCTTACAAAAGCTGCAAGTACCGTAGGTCTGATCATGGTTGGCGGTATGACAATAAGCATTTCACAACAAAATAGGATGAAGCACTTCACAATTACTTGACAATATGCACAAAGCAATGTAAAATTAATATGTTGTACTTGTACAATGCGAGTAACAAAAAGGCATTTAAAGAAACATTGCAGCTGTGAAGATAAAGCAGTTACAGATGCTTTAAATCCGTCCGTTACTTGAAAATTCTATAAGGAGGTGCTCCTGTGGGCCCAGTAGTAATTGCTATTGCTGTTCTGGTGACTCTCATCATCGCCGTCCCTGTTACAGCTGTCGTAGCGATCTCTTACCGCAAGAAAGTGGTAGAGACAAAGATCGGCAATGCCGACGAGAAGGCAAGACAGATTGTAGATGACGCCTTAAAGGTTGCAGAGACAAAGAAACGGGAAGCACTGCTCGAAGTGAAAGAGGAATCCTTGAAAACCAAGAATGAACTGGAAAGGGAAACAAAGGAACGTAGAGCAGAGCTGCAGCGTTACGAAAAACGTGTACTGTCCAAAGAAGAAGCAGTGGACAAAAAAGCGGACGCAATCGAAAGAAGAGAGACAGGCTTAGCGGCAAAGGAAGAGGAAATCAAAAAGAGAAGCAATGAAGTGGAAAAGCTGACAGAACAGAGAGTACAGGAACTTGAAAGAATTTCAGGATTGACCTCCGAGCAGGCGAAAGAATATCTTTTAAAAACGGTTGAAGATGAAGTAAAACATGACACTGCCAAGCTTTATAAAGAGCTTGAGAGCAGAGCAAAAGAGGAAGCCGGCAAGAAAGCCAAAGAATATGTGGTCAATGCCATTCAGAAATGTGCGGCAGATCATGTTGCAGAGACTACGATCTCTGTAGTACAGCTTCCGAATGACGAAATGAAAGGAAGGATCATCGGACGAGAAGGCAGAAACATCCGTACACTGGAAACCATGACGGGTGTGGATCTGATCATCGATGATACTCCGGAAGCAGTGATCTTATCCGGCTTTGATCCGATCCGCCGTGAGGTGGCTCGTATCGCCCTCGAAAAACTGATCGTAGATGGCAGGATTCATCCGGCAAGGATCGAGGAGATGGTTGAGAAAGCACAGAAAGAAGTAGAGAACATGATCCGTGAGGAAGGTGAAGCAGCAACACTTGAAGTTGGTGTGCACGGCATCCATCCGGAGCTGGTGCGTCTCCTTGGACGTATGAAGTTCCGTACCAGTTATGGACAGAATGCACTGAAACATTCCATCGAGGTGGCACAGCTTTCCGGACTTCTGGCAGGTGAGATCGGTGTGGATGTCCGCATGGCAAAACGTGCCGGACTTCTGCATGATATCGGAAAATCCATCGACCATGAGGTTGAAGGTTCCCATATCCAGATTGGTGCAGATCTTTGTAAGAAATACAAAGAATCTCCGCTTGTCATCAATGCGGTGGAAGCACATCACGGAGATGTAGAACCTGAGAGTCTGATCGCATGCATCGTTCAGGCAGCTGATACGATTTCAGCAGCAAGACCGGGTGCGAGAAGAGAGACACTTGAGACTTACACAAATCGTTTGAAACAGTTAGAAGATATTACCAACTCCTTCAAGGGAGTAGACAAATCGTTTGCTATCCAGGCAGGACGAGAGATTCGTATCATGGTAGTTCCGGAACAGGTCAGCGATGCTGATATGGTTCTTCTGGCAAGAGATGTTGCAAAACAGATCGAGGCAGAGCTGGAATATCCTGGACAGATTAAAGTCAGCGTGATCCGTGAAAGCCGAGCGGTTGATTACGCAAAATAGCATTTAAACATACCCCGCATACCATAGCGATATGGTTTGCGGGATTTTTTTGTGCTGATTGCATCAGATTCTGCATGTGTTTGACTTGAAATAAGGCTACCGCAATCCCACTGGCTTTAGACGGTGGGTTAAGGTAGCCAAAAATCAGAAATTATAGTATACTCATGGCATGGGAACCTGGAAATCTAAAAACAGACACAAATACCTATTACAATATCACATTATTTTTGTCTGTAAATATAGGAAGAAATTACTGGTTTCGAGGCAGATATCAGATGATATAAAACAGTTTTCGTATGAGATATGTCAGAGACACAGTGTGATAATAAGATATATGAAAACAGATAAAGGCCACATTCACTATATGATAGAGACAGAACCAACAATGTCTATTAGTAAGATTGTAAACCTGATGAAGAGCTATACAATATACCATATATGAAAAAGTTATCCCCAATATTTACGAAAACAATTTTGGAAAGAACATACCTTTTGGACAGATGGATATTTTGCCTGTAGTGTAGGAAATGTATCGGAAGAAATGCTGAAGAGATATATAGAAAATCAAGGTTGAGAAAGAGGGTGACAGTGGATGTTAAAGGCATATAAATACAGAATATATCCTAATAATGAGCAGAAAATACAGATCGCAAAAACATTTGGCTGTTGCCGTTTTGTATATAATCAGACACTGGCATACCGGAAAGAAGTATATGAGAAAGAGAAAAAATCAGTCAGTAAAACCGACTGTAACAATTACTGCAACAGACAATTAAAGAAAGAATATGAATGGCTGAAAGAAGTGGATAAATTTGCTCTGACAAATGCGATTTACAACATGGATGCTGCATACCAGAAGTTTTT